>NZ_JBQFLY010000006.1:0-214539 GCF_056531545.1 Ruegeria sp. N10
AGACAGGTTCGTCAGTTCACAAAATGCGCGACGTCAGGAAAAATGCGAAACATCAGCCACAAGCGCCATTGCCGCGCGAGCGGCTTCGTCCCCGAGCCCAATTTCACCGATGCTGCGGACTGACCGAATGGCAGCTTAGAAAATGCCTAGCGCTTGATGGACCAAACCATTGCTGTCTCGTAACCGGCGGATTCCAGCAACTCGATCTTGGACATCCATACCGCCGGACAGACGACAAATGCGGCTCCCGTTCCACGGTTGGCAAACGCCGTCTCGGCGGCGCGTAACAGCGCGCTCGCACCTTCACTGCCTTGGTCGAGAGCCGCCGGGTTGGCCAGCTCGGGGTGATAATAGTCATCAATCACACCCGTCCCTGTGATGTCGTGGGCAGGGGGAAAATGCAGCCGTGAGGCGGGCTGTGCGATGACGTATCCCTGCAAATCCTCGGACGCGCCCAGAACCATCATGTCCCGATCCCGGAGTGTAAGGCTTCGCGTCATCCAAGCTGAGAACCGTGAATCAGCTTCGGGGTGGATTTCCCAGAAGGGGTCGATGTCGAAAAGAACCTGCCGGTTTTCGGCGCTGCGCGCAACGATACCGGGAACATCGTCTTCCGTCGCTTGCCGAATGTCGGCTGGCATTCCCCTGTCACCAAGGTCGGTGCGCGAAAAGTAGAGCGTAAGGGACTCGTACCCGTTTGCCTCGAAGGCGCTGCGCCAGTCCTCGCCTGCGACGTAAGAGGTTAAATTGATCCGCGCTCCGGCTTCATGAAGGGCGTTTTCGGCTGTGGACAGCAAAGCCTCGACCGTGCCGCGCGGCGCATCGGGTGCCACGAAAGAGTCGGGGAGGATCAGACCTGGCTCACCGAAGGAACCCGCGTAGATCGGCGGCACAGGCAGCATCATCGCGTGAATTACGCCGGTGACCTGACCGCCATCCTCCGCGACCCGCCAAATCTGCTGAAAGGGCTGTTGTTCGGCGGTCAACGCGAAGGTCAGCGCCTTCTCGATCTGCGCGGACGCATCGTCCGCCAACTTCCAGAGGGTTGCGTCCTGCGCGTGGCGTTCGCCCGCGTCCAGCATCAGAAGCTCGACCAGGCGCGGTATGTCGTCGGGTGTGGCTGGTCGAATTGTCTGGGTCATCACTCCGTCCCTTGGCTATCGCTGAGTGCTGCTTCCCCGCTTGTATCGACCGCCTGCACTAGATTGACAAAGCAGGTTAACTCCATAAGCATTTAGAAAAACTATCGCCTTTGGAGCGTCGAATGAAGAACGTGAATCTGAACGCGCTCCGTGTGTTCGCGGTTGTCGCGTCGCAGGGGAACCTGCAACGCGCCGCCGAAGAGCTGAACCTCTCGCGTGGCGCAGTCTCCCAACGGATCAAACAGCTCGAAATAGAGCTGGGGGTGGTTCTTCTCGTGCGGGGCGCACGCGGCGTCTCGCTCACGCCGGAAGGCGAGCGCTGCCGCGCGGCCATAGAGAAAGCCTTAGCGATCCTCGACACCGCGTTGGTGAGCCTCAGCGAGGAGGATGATCGCGTCACGATGCATCTTGGTTCGTCCACAGCAACTAAGTGGCTGATGCCCCGGATGGACGCTTTCGCGGCCAAGTTCCCGACTGTCTCCCTGACCACACAGGTTCACGAGCGGAGCTTGGCGCGCAGCCTGGGCCGGAACGAGATCGCGATCTGGCCCGGCAAAACGCGAGACGCGAACCCGGCCCACGGATCACGCCGACTGACCGACATTCGTCTTATCGCTGTGTGCAGCCCCGATTACCTACGCCCCGACTGGCCCATGGGTTTGGAAACCCTGCTGACGCTGCCGCTGCTTCAGGATGCACACCGCCGGTGGGAAAAGCTGATCAAGGCCACGGGATATGGAGACACGAACAAGCTGCTCAATTTTGACCGCTCTGCCTTGGCTTTGGATGCCGCCATCGGTGGTCACGGCGTTGCCATCGCGCCAACCTACATGGTGGAGAATGATCTGCAGGCCAAGAAACTGGTGGAGATTTGGGTCGATCCGGAGCCCTCTGATGATGGGCTCTATATCTCATGGGCGAAGCACCATTTGGGCCAGACGCGCATCAAGCGGATCGTTGATTGGATTGCGTCTGAATTCGAGTGAAGCAGACCTTCGGTTCGAGAAAGCGAACGGAAGCAAAGTCCCGCACAGCAGAAGTTTAGTGACAATTTGTGTATGTCGGGTTTGCGCCTATACCTGACATCTTAGTTGCGTTCGGCAACGCTGGTTGCGGCCTCCCGCAACCAATCTTCCAGCCAGATATCAAACACTTAGCCTCGCATCACGCAGGGCTTTCCGCGTTTAGGACATCCTTACCCGGTGCTACAACGGTGCTACGCCAGAGAGCATCCCCCAATCCTGTTTCTGGTATTGAAAGACAGACCTGTGCAGGTCGGCCAGTTCACACGGCCGACGCTCAGACAGGCTGTGCCGATCCATCACGTCCGACACGGCCCTTCGCTTAACGTCAGGCGTCAGTAGTTTTTTGTCGCGAGATCCTTGAGCGCCGCGTTGTCCAGCATGGCATCCGCCAGCATCCGTTTCAGACGGTTGTTTTCGTCTTCCAGCGCTCTCAGCTTGTTCGCATCCTAGGCATTCATACCGCCAAACTTGGCTTTGTTTTTGTAGAACGTCGCGTCGCTGATCCCGTATTTGCGGCACAGCTCCTGAGCCTTCACGCCCGCCTCGTATTCCTTGATCATTCCAATGATCTGCTCGTCGCTAAATCTGCGTTTCATAGCCCATCCTTTGCTTGGAGGGATTACTAACACCTCAATGGCCTGATTTCAGGGGGCTGGGTCACGGGGTGCAGCACAACCGGCGGTTCATTTGATGCCGAATTGATGATACCTTCGAGTGCGGCTTTGCGCGCTTCTTTCAAGCCTCAAGGAACTCCTTGGAGCAGCTGTAATACAAGCTCTGCGCTATGCCCTCACGGCAACACAGCTTTGCAATGCTGTCCTCGCCCTTCAGACCGTCCAGCACGATCCTGACCTTTTCTTCGGCAGAATACTGTTTGCGCATCGCACGGCGAATGTCTTTGACGACCTTCTCGCCGTGGCTCCGCTTGGTTCCGGGTTTCTGTCTCATCTCCACTCCTTGGTGGTTACGATGAACCAGAAACCCTCTCTTATCAAATCAACCTAAACTGTCCCATTAGCGCTGACGTCAGACAGGTAGTTCGGCAAGGCTCATGTGCCAGTGTGATTCGGTCAAACCCGGGATCATCGTGCGACCACCACCGTCGATGACCTGCCCCCCCTGCGACTGCGACCTCCTCAGTAGTGATTTGTGCAATCAATTTGCCATAGACTACGACATTGGCGCCATCGATCAGTTCTTCATTCAAACCGTCGAAAACGTTGACGTTGGTAATAACAATGGGCCCGGCAGGTTGATTCTACGCCCCCGCGATCGACGCCGCGAGGACACGAAAGAGGCAATCATGGTTCTACGCGATATGATGCTCACTCCATGTCGAACTTGTATATGGTGCCATCCTTCATGATCATGCCGAAATTCGCCTTCGCATCGCTGATCAGTTGCAGGTCCTCCAGCGGATTGCCGTTGACGAGGATCATGTCTGCATAGGCACCTTCCTCGATCACGCCGAGCGGCCCGAGCGGATAGGGCGTTAGCAGCCCCGACATCTTAAGCAATTCGGCGTTGTCGCAGGTGGCCATCTTCAGCGTCTCGTAGGGGGTAAACCACCGTTCCATCTTCGCCAGCACCGCGCCCTGACGTTTCGCAAGGTCCGCACTGAAGAGCGTGTCAGTACCGAAGGCAATCTTCAGGCCCAACTCCTTGGCGGTGCGGTAGACGAAATCGGTTCCGTCGGTGACGAACTTGTACTTGGCCTTCTGGAACTCGTTCAGGGCCGGTGCGTCTTCGTCATCGAGGAATGGCTGCATGCTGAGCCAGACATCGTTGTCCTTAAACATCTGCAGTGTTTCGCGAGTCGACATATGCGCGTGCTCAACACTGCGCGCGCCATTTTCGATGGAGTGTCGAACCGCTTCGTCATTGATCGCATGGGTGGTCACATAGGTGCCCCAGGCTTCTGTCGCCTCGACAGCAGCCTTGAATTCCTCATCGGTGAACTGGATGGTGTGGATCGGGTCGTAAGCCGAGGTGACACCGCCGCCCGCCATCAGCTTGATCTGGGTGGCACCCTGCATGAGGTTTTCGCGCGTGCGCTTGAGAACGTCCGGTACGCCGTCCGTGATGTAGAACATGTTGCCTCGCTCGAAGGAGTGCAATTCGCCGGCGCCCTGCGGCACATCTCGCGTCATGCGAAAATCCTGATGGCCCGCTGTGATCGACAGCGCGGGTCCCGAGGGAAACACACGAGGTCCGTCGATCAGACCCTCGTTCGTTGCCTTGGCGATGTCGAACATCGGGCCAGCAGTATCACGCACCGTGGTGAAGCCGCGGGCAAGCGCGTTGTTCTGCGCCCTGGCGGCCAGAAGGTTCCAGTACCCCTCGCCGGTCAGTGCCAATTGGGCGATGGTGGCCTCGGCAAAGATCCCGTGCCAGTGGTTGTCGATCAGGCCTGGGATGAGCGTATAACCCTCGGCATCGATCTCGAAAGCGCCTTCCGGTGTCGGGATGTCGCTGCCGATCTTCTGGATCAGCTGGCCAGAGACCAGCACGTCGGCTTCCGACAATTCCTCGTCGCAGCCATTGAATATCCGCGCGCCTCGAATAAGGACATTGTCGAATTTCATTCTGACGTTGGTGGTTTCAATTTCGCCGATTACGCCGGCTGGGACGACCGCATGGTTGGCGTCATGTGCCAGAACGCTGACCGGAGTTGCCGCGAGCGTGGTGCAGAGAAAATAGGTCAACATTTTGTTGGACATGATTGGTTTCCTCATTTTCAGATTTTGGACGAATTTCGTTGTGATTGCACTGGGTAGTTCAGGGGTGGAGTTGTGCCGCGCTGTGAAAATTGCAAATTGAGACGGGGGACCCTTACGGCCCATTTCTGCTCCGCGTAGAACTGTTTCGAGCGCCTGGAGGTGGGGCGGGTTTGAAGTAGGCAGGCAGCAATAAAGTGGACCGGCATCAGAAATTCAGCACCTTGTATCCGACCTGGACAGACCACTCAGCCGGTCTGTCACCGCCGAAGAGAATGCCAGGCTTGATGAACACTTGACCATCGCCGCCAAATGCCTTGCCTGTCAACATGCCTGCAGTCACCTGCAGGCTGCCAAAGGTCGCGTCTGTTTCCCAATCGTGGATGATTGCGGGATCGAATGTCAGGTAGAAACGCGGATTCTTCAGCTTGGGAACATAGTAGAAGTCGATCGTGGTCGTGTTTACATTCTGGCCTTGATCATTCCCGCCCTCCAATCCGAATGTTTGAACCCAGGCTGGGGCGAAAATTGCTCCGTTGTTGAGAAACCAAGCGTAGAAGGCCGAGGTTTCACCGGCAAATTGCCCATACCCGGCGGCTTCGGTTTCCGCTGTGTTCAGAAACAGTTCAAAAGTGAAAGCGGCCCCGTTTTTTTCGGTAAGGTGGAAAACGTCAATGTAGGTTACGCTTATGTCGCCCAATGTGAATTCAACCCCTGGCTCTCCGCCGTAGATGGGGTTTGCGTTGAACGGGCTGTCCGAGCCTGGGACGGTTATCCGGAACGCCCGTTTTCCACCCTCACCGAAAGGTTGCGTGTAGAAGGCCTCGAACAGGCCGGTGTTCAGGTCGGAATTGATCTGGTTGAACTGATACTGGAAGCCAAACTGCGTTGTCAGCAGTGTTGGATTGGTTCCGTTGTTGATCTCGCTGAGGTCTTCCTGAGCAGAAACAGATTGATTGATCGCGGCAGTAAAGACAGCCGAGATAGCGCCAACTCTGAGCAGTCTTGACATTAGCATCCGGTCCTCTGTCCGGCCCGAAGATTTGCATTCCGCGTAACCCACTTAATTATTCTCCATCTGATGCCGCCGAACTGCCCTGATTATCTTTCGTCTGCCGATGACAATCAGAAGTGAGATACGCCCGAAATTCTATTTTCAGCTCATTCAAAATCTGTTCATATTCTGCCGCGCGAGGCGGAAGATTTTTCCAGCGTATTATGGCTTGTTCGGCTATTTCCATCTCTTCACAGATTGACCGGAATACTGGGTCCTCACGAAACTGAACAAAGATCCGCTCACCTTGCTCGGGGTACCTGTCAATCAAATTTTCCAGAAAAGCGTCCATTATCCGTTGTGCTCCTGCCGGACCACAGCATCAAAAGGCGTGGATTAGAACGTTGTTACATGTTGTATACATGCAGTTCGCAGGCCAAAAAAAAGTATGGCCAGGTGGCTTGTTACTTCTATTTTCTTTTCTTAAGGGTTCTATGGACCAGTGAGGACAAAAGTGACCAGCAGTCATTGGCCGACACGTTTGGAGATGTCCGAAGAGGACATACGTCGACAACTCGAACGAATACTTGACTATAGTGGACTGCAGTCCAGTGCCCGGCGTCGCGAGATGCTGGCACACATTGTCGAGGAAGCCTTGGCGGGTCGCGAGAACGAACTGAAGGCGACCACTATCGCAATCGCGGTCTTCGGGCGTGGGTCTGATTTTGATCAGCAAGCCGACCCGGTCGTGCGGCTCGAAGCCCGAAAGCTGCGCAGGGATCTCGACAACTACTATGTCGGGCGAGGTAGCAATGACCCGATCCGCATTAGTATTCCAAAAGGTCATTACATTCCGAAATTTTCCGCACGAGAACAGATTGTGCCCGAGGCAGTTCATCCCAGGGCGACTGAGGTTGTCGACCACGAGCAAGTGTCGAAGCCTAATACAAGGTTCTACACGGGACTGGCTTTGCTGGTGGTCATGTGCCTAGTCATTTTGGCCGGATTTGGTTTCTGGTACGAGAGACCTGATAGCCCTGTACCAGCAATAGCCGAGAGGCCCGACAAAAAAGTTTCCATTCTAGTTGAGGATTTTGAAGTTCGAACGGACGACGCTCTTGTTTCGCTTGTCGCCTCGGGCCTGACCAATGAGCTTGCTGCGGATTTGATCAAGTTTCCGGATCTTGCAGTGCATATTGCATCTGCTCAAGTCGCGCAGGGCTCGGGGACCACGTCGTTCGAAATCCATCAGCCAACCGCTGAGTTTACAGTGACCGGCGACGTTTGGCGCGATGGCGGCGAGTTACTTATCCGAACCAACCTTGTGCGGCGGGATGATTTCGAAGTCTTATGGAGCGAGCGCTATGCCGAGGGCACCAATGGCCAGAGCATAACCGAAATTCAGGACACGATTTCTGCGCAGATCGCTTCGACAATAGGGCAGCAATACGGATATGCGCTCCGCGATGTTCGCACTGACAGACTTGTGGATCGAAACGACCCAACACTGCGAGGGTTTGCGTGTGTCGCGACTGCACAGATTTACCGCAGAACATACCATCGAGATCAATATCAGGCTGCGCGGGATTGTCTGGAAGCGACCGTTCGCGAGGACCCGGAATACGTTCGCGCATGGGCAATGCTGGCCTACCTGCGCAATGATGCTGCCCGGTTCGGTCATGAGAAAGTGCTTTCAAGGGACGCGGCCTATGCCCTTGCCAAAGAGGCAGCGGCACGCGCTATAGACTTGGATCCCCAAGATACAGACGCGCTTCAGGCGATGTCCCATGTTGAGCAATATGCGGGTGATATGGAGCGCTCGATCGAGTTTGCACAAAGGGCCGTGGAAGTTAACCCCAACGATCCAGCCGCACTGGCCAATCTAGCGATCCGCTATGGTATAGCAGGTCGCTTCGACGAGGGAGTTCCAATTATGCATCGCGCGATAGACCGCTCTGTTGCGCCACCGCCGTTCTACTTTCACTTGCTGGCCGCGGACCATCTGCTTAGAGAGGAATGGGAGGAACTGGCCATAGATGCGGAACACGCCTCCACTGACGGCTGGTCCTTTGGCCAGGCTTTGCTTGCCATCGCTCACAGCAAACTCTCAAATGAAACAGCCGCACGAGTTGCTCTCAATAGACTGGCTGAGCTCGACCCGCTTCTCTACGAGGACCCCAAAGCATGGCTGGAATCGCATAGTATGAACACGGTTCTTGTCGAAGCCGTTACCAAGGGTTTGTCAGAAGCGCACACTTTTGTTGACGAATGAAAGCCGGGCGTAAAGCTCTTCGGATCTCAGTGGCAGACTCCGAGCTGCTTTTCTGCTGCAGATTTGTACCCTAGCCCATCGTGCCTTGAAGCAAACGTAGATTCTCCGTGCTGAGCTTGGATGTGCGGTCGCTACGACGCCAAAGTGCATACACAAGGTAGCATCTCTCTGATGGTTGCATCAAAGCTGAAAGACTGCCGACAGGAAGAACGCGATGGCCGTTCGAACAGTCAATACTATGACAGAAGTTGCCACCGCATAGTTTGCGCGGAACGGACCTTAGCGCAGACCGCAGCGAATGACAGCCTTCTGCCCAAATTGGTCAAGCGTCTAAAGCAGGAAATCTGTGCCTCCAGAAATCTACTTCAAATTGGTTTGTTAGGGATGTGCCTAATTGATGTTCGATAAAGGTCAAATCCTACTCCCGCAACCAGGTCGAATAATCTCAACACTGGCCGTTCAGACTACAATTGATCCACCCGATCAATTGCTTAACGTCCTCATCTCGTCAGCCTCATAAACCGAAAGTCAGTGGCTCAATTCCTACTCCCGAAACCAAAGTCATACTGTGTGATTACAAATATTTACAAACCGTATCGGGGCGGCGTTTTGCATTGGAGCTTTGGCGCTGGAAGCACCGTGGAAGCAATAGGGGTTAGAAAACTGCGCAACTGGTCCCCAACGGTATTTTGCGTCACCCTGGTACAAGGTCTTCAAGTTCCGGCATCAGAACAACGCTTTCCTGTTCGTTCGGGTCCGTGCGTGCGATAACTGCAACTGCGGGTTCATTCCCATCGTTGAACGGAAGGTGCGGAGTGTTTGATGGTATATAGATCAGGTCTCCTGCTTGCGTTTCCATAACGTGTTCTAGCCTGTCGCCCCAATACATCTTAGCAGACCCGGAAATCACATAAATCGCGGTTTCATGTGTCTCATGTTTATGCGCCCTGGCGCGCCCTCCGGGCGGGACCGTGAGCAGATGCATGCAGATAGCTTGGCTACCTACCGTCTGTCTGGCGATGCCTTCGAAGTAATCGAACCCCTGTTTCCCGGAATAGGTTTCGCCGGGGCGCAGTTTCACACAATCCGCCATTTAGGTATTCCTTCCTAAGACTTGAGCGAGATAATGATACGCCAGCTTCGCTACGAAACGTAGGGAAATCACAGGCGGGTTGCGGGTAGAGAAACTTGAGAGCCAAAAAAACGAACCGCATGCCGGGTGATACGGCCTGAGATACATAAGGACAAATAAAGCCATGTTTGCGGACTTTACTCATACCAAACTGTGCACGTAGCCATGACAGGTCCGCACCTCGAACAACCCCCTCCAAAATCATCCCTGTTGGGCGGCCACATGGCGTGTTGCCAGTGAAGAACCTCGGAAAGATTGCATTATCTCGGGTCAGAAAAAGGGTCCGGAGGGGTGTTCAATCGCAGATGCCGTATGAATGCCCGTGCAATCCTTGGAACCGGTTTTTGATCCGAAACCACAAAATGGCCTCGATACCGCATTGGAGATTCAAATCGGACAAATGTTAGGTCGGGAGATCGGTAATGGTAGACGGGAAAGGGATTGATAACAGACAGCCCCAGTCCTTCGCGCGCCATGTCGGCTGCGGCAAATGAGGTTGAAACTTCGGCAACGATCCTCGGTTTGGCACGCACCTGATGAAGCAACCGGTCCAGTTGCCCGCGCCGCCCGTGTCGATATGTCAGTGCGATCAACTCTTGCTCATGCAGGTCTGAAGGCGTCAGCACGGTGCGTTCAGACAGAGGATGTTCAGGGCGCATGACGCAAACGGCTGGTGACTCGCGAAATGGAATAAGTTTGATGCCAGCGCGGCTTTGTTCAATCCCGGTCACGGCAAGATCAAATCGATTCTCAAGCACGCCTAGCGTGACCATATCTGATGTTGTCACCTCAAGGTTTACGAAAAAACCGGGATTCCCGCGAATGAAACTGGCGATGAGGGAAACGATGTATCGATGAGCGTAGCTGGGTGGTGCAACGAGACGCAGTGTTTCTTGCACTGTTTCGCCCGGGCCATCGATCCTGTCCAAAGCCTCGAACAAAGGATCCAATCGCATATTCAGCCTTACGGCTTCTTGCGTCGGTCGCAATCTGCCTGCATCCCGTTCGAACAGTGTTCTACCCAACCGATCCTCCAGGCTGCTGACCGAGCGACTGACCGCAGACTGAGACAAGCCGAGCTGTCGTGCGGCGGCTGCTGTTGTTCCAGACTGCATGAGCGCACGGAGCGCCTGGTATTCCGGCAAAGAATGCCAGTTGCGAGGTTTCTTCATTGCTGGGCACCCGCATGATTCCGACTAGCTCTATGAGTAAAACTCATCAAGATTTTTTACAATTATGATGATTACGTCTGTTAGCGTGTGTCGAAATGACACTAACCTGGGTAAAGTGAGTTTGAGCACCTCCCCTCTTATCTTTGATGGGCACAATGATGTTCTGTCAAAACTGGCCTCGTCAGGTGGTCTGCCCGAAGCGGGCCGTTTCCTGACCGGGCTCGAAGGTGCGATTGACTCTGTTAAATCCAAGGCCGGTGGATTTGGCGGAGGCTTCTTTGCCGTTTGGGTGCCTTCGCCTATCGATGCCGATGCAAAAATGGAAGAAATGGTCCAGCCCAGCTATGACCTGCCGCTTCCCAATCATATTGACGCTGAAGATGCTCTGCCTTCAGCGCTGGGGCAGATTGCGATCCTGCTGGAACTGGAACGTTTGGGGGCGTTGAAAGTGGTTCGATCGGTTTCGGATATCCGGAACAGCATGGCGCAAGGCCAGATGGCGGCCATTTTTCACATTGAGGGCGCCGAGGCGATTGATGCCGATCTGCATTCGCTTGACGTGTTTCATGCAGCGGGGTTGCGATCGCTTGGGCCAGTGTGGAGCCGACCCAACATTTTCGGCCATGGTGTGCCGTTTAGATATCCATCGGGGCCGGATACTGGCCCTGGATTGACAGATCATGGACTGCGGCTTGTGCAGCGTTGCAACGCGCTGGGTATCATGCTGGATTTGTCGCATCTCAATGAAAAAGGTTTCTGGGATGTAGCGCGGTATTCGGATGCGCCTTTGGTCGCAACGCATTCGAATGCCCATACCATCTGTCCGCACGCGCGAAATCTGACCGATGACCAGCTTCGCACCATCGCGGAAAGCGACGGGATGGTCGGCTTGAATTTTGCCACAGCGTTTCTGCGCGAGGATGGTCGGATGCTGTCCGATGTGCCGTTGACACAGGTTCTGAAGCACCTTGACCACCTGATCGGCATATTGGGTGAAGACCGGGTCGGGCTTGGGTCCGATTATGACGGGGCAGTCGTGCCGGACGACGTGAAGGACGTCTCGATGCTGCCTCGATTGAGGGATGCCATGGTGACCCATGGATACGGCGAAGAGCTCATCAAGAAGCTCTGCCACGAAAACTGGTTGCGTGTTCTTGAGAAGACCTGGGGATCGTAACCGTTAGTGAAGACTTGATGACAGAGAGGACAAAATGAACGCATTTAACAGATTGCTTACCGGTGCGGCGCTGGGATTGGCGCTGGCCGTGACCTCGACTTCGGCAATGGCCGAAACGCCGCCGAACATGCTGGTTATTGCGCATCGTATCGACGATATCACGACGCTGGATCCGGCCGAAAGCTTTGAGTTTGCGGGTTCGGATGTCAGCCGGAATGTCTATCAGAAGCTGGTGAACTTCGACCCGCTCAATCTGGATGCCGGCTATCAGCCCGACATCGCTGAAAGTTGGGATGTGTCTGAAGACGGCAAATCGATTACCTTCAATATCAGGGAAGGACTGACCTTTCATTCCGGGAATCCGGTGACGGCCGAAGATGTTGAATTTTCACTGCGTCGTGCGATCATTCTAAACAAGACCCCGGCATTTATCCTGACCCAGTTTGGGTTCACGCCGGAAAATGTCGAACAAACGATTGTCGCGGATGGCAACACTCTGACAATCACAACGGACAAACCCTATGCGACATCCTTCGTTCTGAACTGTCTGACCGCTACCATCGGCGGCATTGTTGATAAGAAGACGGTGATGGAACACGACAAGGATGGCGATCTGGGCAACGAATGGCTCAAGACCAATACTGCTGGATCTGGTGCTTATAGCCTGGTCAGTTGGAAGCCCAATGAAAGCGTAACACTGAAGTCGAACCCCGATTTCTACTTGGGCGCTCCGGCCATGGAGCGTGTGGTTGTCCGCCACGTTCAGGAAAGCGCCAGCCAGCGCCTGTTGCTGGAACGTGGTGATATCGATGTCGCGCGCAACCTGAACCCAGAAGATGTTGCCGGCGCTTCATCTGTTGCCGGCGTAAAGATCGCAGACGAGCTTAAGGGCCGCCTGATGTATGTTTCGCTGAGCCAGAAACACCCCGAGCTTAGCAAGCCTCAGGTTCGGCAGGCGTTCAAATATCTGGTTGACTATGAAGGGATGCGTGACAGCTTCCTGAAGGGGCAATACACGATCCACCAAAATTTCCTGCCCCAAACCTATCTCGGGGCCTCTGACGAAACGCCGTTTAGCTTTGATGTGGAAAAAGCCAAGGCCCTGCTGGATGAAGCAGGTGTAAGCGGGCTTGAGATTGAAGTTGGTGTACGTGAAGCGCAGGAACGGATTGAAATTGCCCAGTCGCTGCAGAATGCGCTGAGTCAGGTTGGCATCACGATGAACATCACCGTGGGAACCGCCAAACAAATTCTGGCGCGGTATCGTGCGCGGGAACTGGATGTTTATCTTGGCGCATGGGGGCCGGACTATCCCGACCCGCAGACGAACGCAGGTACCTTTGCCTATAACCCGGATAACTCGGACGAAGCCAATGCCACAGGATTGCTGGCATGGCGGAATTCTTGGGATACCGGCGGGCTGACCGACAAAACGGACGCGGCTGTTGTCGAAAACGACACCGCGAAACGCGCTGACATGTACAAGGAAATCCAGGCCGAGTTCCGCGAGACTTCGCCGTTTGTCATCATGTTCCAGCAGATCGAGCAATCGGCCCTGCGTGAAAACGTGACGAATTTCTCAACCGGTCAGGCGATAACTTCGGCGTCGTATTGGCAGGTGACCAAGTAAATGGCACTGGCCGAAAGACCAACTGAGGGGCGCCGCTCGGCGCCTCTTATCCATTGGATCAAGAGTATCCTGAAAACTATTGGCACCATCGCAATTACAATGCTGGGTCTGCTTTTCGTGACCTTCATTATCGGTCGCGTGATGCCGATCGACCCGGTGCTGGCGATCGTAGGCGAACGCGCATCGCAATCGACTTATGATGCGGTCTATCAACAGCTTGGCCTTGATAAACCGCTGCTGGTTCAGTTTGGATATTACCTTTGGGATGTTTTGCACGGCGATTTTGGCGATTCACTTCTGAATGCGCGCCCGGTTTCTCAGGATATTGCCCGCGTCTTCCCTGCTACGCTGGAATTGGCGACATTGGGTGTTTTGATTGGCATATTTCTGGGTGTTCCGCTTGGTGTGATCGCCGCAGTCAAGCGCGGATCGTGGATCGATCAGATCGCCCGTGTGGTCGCGCTTGTCGGGTATTCAATGCCAATATTCTGGCTGGGGCTCATGGGGCTTTTGGTCTTTTATGGGATACTTGGCTGGGTCGGTGGCCCGGGCCGCCTGGATATCTTCTATGAAGACCTTGTTCCCACGCGAACAGGGTTGATCTTGCTTGACAGTGCCTTGGCCCAGGATTGGGATGTTTTCCGGAATGCGTTGTCCCATATCATCCTGCCCGCGGCTTTGCTGGGGTACTACTCGCTTGCCTACATTAGCCGGATGACCCGATCCTTCATGCTGGAACAGTTGTCAGCCGAGTATGTCATCACTGCCCGCGTCAAAGGGCTGTCTGAAAGGCAGGTTATCTGGCGCCACGCCTTCAAGAATATCCGAGTGCAGCTGATCACAGTGATCGCACTGAGCTATGCCAACTTGTTAGAAGGATCAGTTCTGACCGAGATCATCTTTAGCTGGCCGGGGATCGGCAGCTATATCACGACGGCTTTGCTGAGCGCCGATATGAATGCCGTTCTTGGAGGAACCGTTGTGGTCGGGCTGATCTTTATCTGCCTGAACATATTCTCGGATCTTCTTTACCGTTTCTTTGATCCGAGGTCGAAATGAGCGACATGACCTTGCGCCAGTGGCTGCTGACCGACGAGCCGACTTCGCGCCGCCATGCCAGATTGGCCAGCTTCTACAAAGGCTGGCTGACTTTGCGATCAAACTCGATGGCAATGGTCGGGTTTGCGATCCTTGTAATCCTTGTTCTGACAGCGGTCTTTGCGCCTTTTCTCGCGCCGCATGATCCCTTTGTTCAGAGCCTGTCCAGCCGTCTTCTTCCCATCGGGGCTGAAGGCCACTTGCTGGGAACCGACAGCCTGGGGCGGGATATTCTGTCACGCCTGATCTATGGGGCCCGAATTACACTGTACATCGTGGCGCTGGTGGCGCTCATCGCACCGATTGCGGGGCTTCTGGTCGGGACGGTTGCGGGATATGTGGGGGGATGGACGGATGTGATCCTCATGCGCATCACGGATATTTTCCTCGCTTTTCCACGACTTGTTCTGGCGTTGGCGTTTGTCGCTGCGCTTGGGGCAGGGATTGAAAACGCGGTTCTGGCAATCTCGCTCACGGCATGGCCGCCCTATGCGCGTATGGCGCGTGCAGAAACCCTGACCATCCGGTCAACCGACTATATCAACGCGATCCGCCTTCAGGGTGCCGGGCCGCTGCGCATCATCACCCGGCATATCTGGCCACTGTGCATCTCATCTTTGATCGTGCGGGTCACGCTGGATATGGCCGGAATCATCCTGGCCGCCGCCGGCCTTGGTTTTCTGGGGTTGGGGGCACAACCTCCAAGTCCGGAATGGGGTGCCATGATATCCGAGGGTCGACGTTTCATCCTTGATCACTGGTGGGTGGCAACGGTGCCGGGGCTAGCAATTTTCACGGTTTCGCTGGCCTTCAACCTGTTGGGTGACGGCCTGCGGGACGCGCTTGATCCAAAGGACGGTGGCCAATGAACTTACTCGACATCGAAGATCTGTGGGTTCGTTTCCCAACCCGTCAGGGCGTGTTTGACGCCGTGCGGGGCGTGTCGTTTTCGCTGGGGCGCGAGCGTCTGGGGATCGTCGGCGAAAGCGGCTCGGGCAAGTCGATGACGGGACGGGCCATTCTGCGCCTGATCCGAAATCCGGGTATCGTCGAGGCCAAACACATCAATCTGGAAGGCCGAGACCTGATGAAGCTCAGCGAGCGCGAGATGCGTGAGGTGCGAGGCAAGCAGATCTCGATGGTGATGCAGGACCCCAAGTTTTCTCTGAACCCGGTGGTCACGGTTGGCGAGCAACTTATGGAGGCATACCTCCAGCACAATTCCGGCTCTAAGGCCCACGCGAAAAAGATGGCTATCGAGATGTTGGATAACGTCTCAATCCGTGATCCTGAGCGGGTGATGCGAGCATACCCGCATGAGGTGTCTGGGGGTATGGGGCAGCGCATTATGATTGCGATGATGTTGATCCCCAATCCCAAGATTCTGATTGCCGACGAACCAACTTCGGCGCTTGATGTCAGTGTTCAGCGGCAGGTGCTGAACATCATGGATGGATTGGTCAAGGAACGGGGGATGGGCCTGATATTCATCAGCCACGACCTGAATCTGGTATCTGAGTTCTGTGACCGTGTCCTCATCATGTATTCTGGTCGGATCGTCGAGGTTTGCGAGGCTGACAAGCTGCATCAGGCCCAACATCCCTATACCCAGGGCTTGCTAAACTCGCTGCCGCGCCTTGATGAAAAATGCACCCACCTGAGTGTTCTCACACGCGATCCGTCTTGGTCCGAAGCCCCGAGCGTGAGGGGCTGAAATGAAGGCACTGGAAATCAACCATCTGAATGTCTGGTTTGGTCACGCGCACGACCGGGTCGATGCGGTGAAAGACGCAAACCTTGAAGTCGCGCAGGGCGAGAGTTTTGGCCTTGTTGGCGAAAGCGGTTCCGGCAAGTCGACAATTCTGAGGGCAATAACGGGGCTTGCACCGCAATGGTCGGGCACAATTCGCGTAGAAGGTCAGGCTATATCCGGGTCCCGGCGGGATCGGTCATTCTTTCGGACCGTCCAGATGGTGTTTCAGGACCCCTACGCGTCTCTGCATCCGCGGCACACTGTTGATCAGGTTCTCAGTGAAACAATTCATCTGCATGGGTTTGGAGATATCGATAAACGCGTGAGCGATTTGCTCAACGACGTCGGACTTGGGCGAAGATTCCGGTTTCGGTATCCACACCAGCTTTCCGGTGGTCAACGACAACGCGTGGCAATCGCAAGGGCCTTGGCAGGTGAGCCGGACATTTTGCTTTTGGACGAACCCACGTCGGCTTTGGATGTCAGCGTTCAGGCCGAGGTGCTCAACCTGCTGACTGACCTGCGCAAACAGCGCGGATTGACCTATCTGATGGTATCTCATGATCTTCCGGTTATCGCACATATGTGCGAGCAATTGGCAGTTATGAGAAATGGTGAAATTGTTGAGGTTATGTCCTCGGAAACTCTGCGTTTGGGGAACCCAAGCCACGAGTATTCCAAGCAATTGTTGACCGCCTCTGTTGCCCCAAACCAGTAGCGACTTCGTTAGAAGCGGGATTTATCCTTCGTATGATCAGTTCGGGTGACGCACGACAGCGGCCTTTAGCATTTCCTGTGTGAACGCATCCTGTGATTAATAAGGACCGTGTTGGCGGTACAGCGATCGAGATATTGGAAAAGGCTACAAATTGTGCAACCGTGAAGTATGCAAGGAATGCAATATAAATTCTGGCAACGAGGTCACTGATGAAAAGCAAGGTGCAATACTTGGCGATAGCGTTTGCGTTACTGATCGCACCGCCTATTTCAGCCCAGCAATCTGACTGGTCTTTTGCGGGCACCGCTTATCTGTTCATGGCCGAAACGGATATTTCCCTTAGAACACCAAGTGGAACAATCGACGGCACGTTGAGTTTTTCAGACGCTCTCGAAAACCTGGACTTTGCGTTTATGGGCGGCATTTCCGCGTCTAACGGGCGCTGGTTGTTGCTTGCTGACTATAACTACACCGATTTGACGTTCAGTAATTCAACTCCCGGCCCAGCGTTTTCGAGTTTGGACACCTCCGCCACCACGCAATTTCTCAGCGGCTATGTCGGATACCGTGTTTATGAGACACCCGCGATCAGCGTGGCCCTTGCCGGCGGGTTCAGGTGGTTCAGCACGGAAACCACATTCCGATTGCAACCGGGGATCGTCGCCGGGCGAAGTGTGACGATCGACGACAACTGGACTGATCCGGTCGTCGCTGCCCGCGCACGAGTTCGGATTTCTGACAAATGGTCAGGGACCGGATTTGTGGATTACGGTGGATTTCGGAGCGGTAGCGAAACCTGGCAAGTTCTGCTGACCGCGGATTATGAAATCAATGACAGATGGCTGATCCGGGGCGGCTACCGCTATATCTCCTTTGATCATGAGATCAACGGCAATGATTTCAGGTTTGACCAGTCAGGCCCGTTGCTGGGGGCAACATACAGGTTCTGAAAACGACGTCGGGCGCATCCTTTGATACTAACCTGTTACGTGTTGCGGGTTGGACGATGACTTGGGGAAACGGATGGCGCTCGGATGGTGCCTGGCCATTGCGGGTCGTGTTGACCAATTCTATGGGCCTGTCACGGAATTGTGCTGACCCTTTTACTTGGTATTTTGCCAAAATGGCGTGACATCATGGCATCAAAACCAACTCCGCAATTTCGCGCTTAAGCGGTGCGTGTAGCATTGCCGTTCGAATGTCAAAAAAGTGTTCGACAGCGGTGTTCCGTTGGCACCTGTGTGGAATAACCCCGTCAAATTAGTAGCCCAATAAGTGCGCGAGTTTTACCCGATCAACTTTGGATCTATGGCGCTTGTCCATTGGCATCTTCCTCACGTGGGTCACTTTGGCAATGCCAAGATCCTTCGCCAGCCTGACCCAGTTTGACAACTGATGCGCGTCACCTTCAATGCATAAAGTGGAACTTCCATTTAGGCTCATGAGCGCGCAGTGCGTCACGCTCGGCCATTGTCGGGCAGCTATTTCGATGGCGAATGGAAAAGTGCGGCCAGCTGAGGTTGCCACATCGCTCGCTACTCTACCCCACAACCACAAACGACCTAGATCATCCAACCGCCCAGCGTCGCCGGTTCGATGCCAGATCGTAGTGTCGTCCTTGATCTTATTTTCCTTGGAGTGTGCGGGATCAAGATAGCCATCATTTACATGATCGCCCGCCACCTGAATTTCATCCTCTCGAATTCGGAGTTTGATTTGCGAAACCGGACACCCAACAAGTAGCCCCTTGCCCGCTGCCATTTCGCGTTGGTCGGTTTCGGAGATGTCACGCGCATCAAGATGCGCAATCGGTTCAGCTTCGGTTGACCCGTAGACGCAGATCACCTCCAGGTCGAAATGGGCAAGAAGCCTTTCGACCAGGTCAGGGAACACCGGACCGCCGCCAGTGAAAACTGTGTGTAGGGAACCGATATCTGTACACTGTGTCAGTTTTTCGCATAATGACGGAGGGATCAGAAGCCGGGTAACGTGTTGCTTCGATATCCAAACCGCCAACTGTTCGGGAGAAAGCCGCTCCAGTTTGCTCATCTTCCAGTTCGGCAGAACAGTCGTGCGCCCGGCCGCAAGGTTTATCAGGGTGAACACCGGGAACGCTACCAGATCCCGCTCTGCTTCATTACTGTCAAGAAGCGGTGCGATGGCATCATGTTGTGCCATCAGAAACGCATGGCTGCGGGGGATGGCCTTGGGCTGACCTGTTGTCCCGGACGTAAAGGAAATGAGCGCCGTGTCACTGTCTTTTACAACAGCTTTCCTCAGGTCGCCCTTGGCATTGCCAGGTAGCAAAAGCCGCATTTTAATAAGTTCGGGCACAACAAACCCGAGCAGCGCAAAGGAACCCGATGCGCAAAAGGCCTTGGGTCGGGTCGCTCTCGCTGCATGACGCAGCCCAGCGAGTCCCATAGCTGGTTCAGGCAAAACCACCGTTGCCCCCAATGACCACAAGGCCGCAAGACTAGCGTATAAATCAGCATTGACCGGCATCGCCAACAAAACGCGATCGCCATGGCCAAGCCCCTTACGTCCCCACTTTCCGGCCAATTGCTGCGCGCGTAACTGCAACTCTCGAAAGGTGACCTCGCGACCGTTGCTCTCTACGATGGCCGTTCGGTCTGGAAATCGGTCGACGGCAACGGCAAAATGATCCAACAGATTAATCATCCAGGCGCAACCCGAACAGGTTATACCGCCGGAATACCTTAGCCCCTTCGACAACGCTGCGGTCGGCGGATTTGTTATCATCATGTATCAGCGCGTGGATGGCTGTTTTAAAACCAAGATTTAGTGCCGATCTATGGAAATGACTGACCAAATGACGACCTGCGCCGCGCTCAAGGCTTGCATACGTCTTTAAGACGGCCGCAGTTGGATTTGGGCCTTCTGCATAGTTAGGGATCCCAAACAGGAAACCTGCCAACGAGCCGTCCGGACGGCGAGCAAAGAAGATAAGCTCGCGCGTCAGAAGCGGAATGACGGGCATGTACATTGCAAGAAAATCACTCTCAGAAATAGGTTTATAGAAGGCGTTTTTGGAAAAAGCCTCAACTGACAGTTGGTACACTTGCCGGAACAATCCTTCAGGGTTGGTTCCGTCCCAGGGTTCGACATCAAACGCGTCGGTTGCAGAAAGAGGCGACCTGGACGTTTGTACCAAAGACACGCGCGCCGAGAAATACTTGCTGATGGTCGCAAATCCTGCCGCCCGAAACACATCGGGCTCATGTGGCTTGTTCGTCGGCTCCATTAAAAAAGGCGCTGAACCGTCGCTGTCGGATACGAACCGATAGCTATGCCATGTGTCACCAGACATCGGCCCAATGATCCGATCAATCCCAGCCCGCCGGACACGCGCAACCGCCGTTTTCAAAGCCTCCAAACCGGCCTCTGGGGTCTGGCACGAAAAGTCGCCGATTGTTGCAGCGGGAACATCGTCCCAATCGGGGCCTTGCAGATAAACAGACAGTTTGGCGCCATCAGTCTGAATGGTTTCTTTCGTCATGATACAACTCCTGAGACCATCCCACCGCCAACGGCCCCTGCTATGGACCAGAAATAATAGGCAAGCGGTGGAAACAGTGCCAACAGCGTGAGCCTGAAAACACGATTCTTTTGGAGCAAATGTGGAAGCAATAGGGGCACAATCGCCATTGTTGCGAGTGATACAAGTGCGAGTGCAGTCAGGGGTTCGGCCCAATTCGATTGGTCAGAATTCAGGGAAACCACCCAGGACCGGATGAAGAACAGGAGGGCGGCAGCAAACGGTATCGCAATTGGCGCGGGGCGCAACGCCACTGCAATGAGCCCCATGGCCAACCCCATCGCACTCAGCCCAAAAAAGGATATCGCATCCCATCCCGCTGCATGCCCGGCCGCAAGCCAACCGAAGCCCAACAGGCCCAGGGCGGCAACAACATCCAGATCGGGGTACTTACTGTCACACGGAGAGGCGGTGCGCGCCCAGCCGTGCGCGGCGAGAACCATGATCGGCAGCACTGTATTCTGGAGTTTTGCGGCTGCCAGTAACAGAAAGACCGCAACAACATAGACGCGGGTCGTATGTTTGGTCAGGCCCAGTTTGGTTCCCACGACACCGAAACTGGCAAGGGAGGCAAGAAACAAAACGGCCAACAACGCCAGCTCTGCCAAAGAGCTATGATAGTGACTTTTCAGAAAAATCAGCAAACCAAGCGGCAGGAACAGGTTGTCAAACCCTCGCCAGCTTTGCGCCTCGACCAATGTGCCAAAGGCTGCAACCATAAGGCACAGCATCATGATGTTCGAGGGAGGGAGTTTCGACAAGAACAGGAAACAGATGATCGCAACCAATAGCGTTATGACAAAAAACACCACTGACCCTTCCAAACTCTTGTCGCCATCTTCGACCACGTAACGTTTGGTCCCGTAAGTGGTCCCGGCCAGCGCAGCTGCGGCATCAGCCAGTGTCAAAACAGCGATTGGAAGCAGGTAGTACAGAGCGTTTTCCCCGGCCAGCAAAAAGCAAAACCCAACGGACAAAGCCAAAAGGAAATCTCCGTATGAGGTGCGCTCGACGCTGTGTAGGGCCGCGCCTAAACCTTTCGAGAACCGGGGCAATCGCAGGATCAGCATGACGAACAACGTTATCCCGATCAGCATGTAAACCGGCCAACGATCCGGAAACACCCAAGGTAGAACCAGGGTAAAGAGCCCAGCTCCAACATGCATCAGCTTGCGTTGTACTTCAGCGTTCAAGCCGACCTTTTGCGCCAACCGTCGGACAACTGCCATCAATCCCAACAGGACCAGAATAGACGTCAAGGCCAGCAGAATCTGTGCCGGAACACTCACACAAGCACCTCTTCCACGACAAAGTCCGAGTAGAAAAAGGCCATGTCGCGTGCCTTCAGTCGATCCTCGATCGCGTGATGTGATTCTATTTTTCCCTTATGTACGACGGGCACGCGGCGGGGCGCCATCATGTTCCAATACACAAGGCGGGCCTTGGGCGCGGCAGCGGACAGGATAGACCCGTAAACCTGTTCAAACACTTCGGGTGACATATATTCGAAGATATCCGACAGGTTGAAACCATTGGCCTTTTCGCCAGTCGAGACGAAGGCCTCCAACGACCCCGGACGGATATCCAGGCGGTCCAGGCGGGCGCGGATCGTATCAAAATGCTCGGGTCTCCAGGCCATTGGGAGCGCGTCGCCATGCGTTCCCTTCAGAATCCAGTGCAAATATGAATTTCGCGATGGGTCGGTATCAACACCTGCGTGGCGAATTCGACGAGCTACATGCTGGGCGGGGCTGCCCTCGACGTGATCAAAGAATGCCTTGTCGCGACCCATGCGCCCCATCACAAAACGCGAGAAGAACACATTCAGCAGCAGCCGCCATCTGAAGGTATCAAAGCGCGTGTCAAAGAAAACTTCGCGCGCTTCGGGTGTTCGGGGCGTAAAGACATCATCAATCGTGCGTCGGGAATGAACAAGCGGCAAAAGCCGGGTGCGGAAGATGCGAAAATACCGCTCAAACTTGCCGACCCCGCCTATCCCGTGGTGCTCGACATCCGGGACAAGACCGGTCCAAAAGGCACGTGTTTCAGTGTCGGTTTCCCGCAGGGCCTGCGATAGCAATGCAGCGCGCCTGTTGCTGGCGCGTGACCCGGTCAGTTCCAGAAACTCGGGGTGTGTCAAGTTCCGGAAGGCGCCGATCCGTAGCTTCAGGCAGGCGATCTGTGCCGGTGACAGATCAACTACCACAACTTTCGACGGGTTCAGCGTTAGCATAGCCAGTGCATTATCCCCGGCCGAACATATGGAAACCAGCGTGCCCCCAGCGCAATCGCCCAGCGCCTCGGTCAGAACGTCTGCGTCTTCCCATAGCTGCGCGTACCGGATGTGACCGAAATCTGCTTTGCCTTCGATTTCACTATACCCCATCGCACCGTTCCACTTTGCCGCTTGCTCCATCGACCGACAGGGTTTCACCATCCTTGATCCATTGCGTGGCGCCCTTCAGACCCACTACACAGGGAATGCCCAACTCGCGCGCCACGATGGCAGAATGCGACAATAGTGATCCCCGCTCTACTACAATGGCCGATGCATTCGAGAATACCGCAATCCAGCCCGGATCAGTGTGGCGCGCCACAAGGATATCGCCGGACTGTAGCGCCTCGGTCCGCGGATCACGGATCACACGGGCCTTTGCGATTACCTGCCCGGCTGAACAGCCGGTGCCGGTTTTCAAACGCTCCGGATCGCTGTCCACCTCTTCGGTAACCGCCCATATCGGAGCAATGGCGGGACCTCGGATTTCTATACGTTCGGGCGGGTCCGCGCGTTGGGATGCAGCTGCATCTTCGCTTTGACGCTGCGAGACTATGGCCTTCAGATTAGGCGACAGGCAGAACCCTTCGACGGCGCCCAGGACTTCATATGTCGTCAGATGAAAGACGTCGCGGGGATTTGTAAGCAGCCCCCTTGCCACAAACTCTCGCCCGATGCCCAGAAAAACACGTCGGGCGTGGCCGAATATCCGGGTGCGTTCAAAGCGCAGATTCTCTCGATCACGTACCCGGGCCTTGGCCCACCCTACGATCCATTTGGAAATGTGGCGTTTCAACGGATTGGCTGGAAACAGGGATTTCCAGTCCGGTTCTGTGCTGATGTGCCGCTTACCCTCGGGGCGGGTGGCACTGGCGGCAATGGCCATCAGCAGACTGGTGGGATCATCGCGCAGTGGAATACTCTCCAGCTTCAGTTCCTCAGTACATCTATCCCCGAATTTATTCAGATAAGACTGAACCTCGGCCCAAATCTGAGGATAAGATGCAAGGGTTTCCAACTGGCATTCCACGCTCAGCTGTTCCGCGATCCCGGCTTCGCGGACCAAGTGAGCTATGCGGGCAATGCGCTGCGCCGGTTCGGCTGAGACGATATCACCCTGGCCAATCATAACATCGTTATGCAGCATCAGCCCGTCTTCACCCAACCACTTGTACAGCAGGTTACGCGATGCGCCAAAGGCGATCATGCACAAGAAATCATTTATGAGCGGCGCGTCCCAGCGATCCAGCAGGGTACTTTCGATATGACGATACTCGGCGGCCAGTTCGGTCGCATTCGCAGCTTCTGTGTCCAGATCACGATCCAGAATTTCGTTCAGCCTGGCATAGAAGTTGCGCCGGGTGCGCGGCAAACGCACGGCCTGCCAGATCAGGCTGCCCGCAACCGCAACCAGTTTGGCATACTCCAATACCTTGCGCGCGCCTTTAGCAGGAGCAGGCCCAATCCCATCTGTAATCTCACGCGGCATGGGTTCTGACACACCCATCATTGTTTCCATGTAGTCGCGGTTCAGCGAGAACCCCGGAAGCAGCGCCAGCGCACGGTACCAGTTGACCAGATTGTAATAGACACGCCCATCAATGCGCCCAAGGAAATTGTCGAAGATGGCCGAGTTCCGCGCGACGGCTCTATCCGAAACGCCCAGAAGCCGCACGAAGGCGCGATAGACCCGAGAGTAGACATGCACGGCAAAGGAATAAGTCAGCGGACTGACCATGCCCGGATAGCTTTCGACAATGTTCGAGTTGTCAAAGATGGTAAGCGCATTATCCGGTATCGCCACTGGACGCAGTTCGGTCGTAATCGGCCGTGCCTGAAGAATGTGCAACCCATCCGCATCGAATGCCCATTCGATGTCTTGCGGGCCCCCAAAAGCCTCTTCCGCTTTGCGCGCCAGCATTGCGACCTGAAGCGCCTGGTCCCGTGTCAAAACCTGGGGCGTGTCTTGCGCGCATTCAGGCTGTCTGGCTTGTTCGATGGTCCAGTCCTCGCCATCAACCTCACCTGCGACCAGGGCATCGCCCAGGCCTTTGACGGCAGACACGACTACAGTGTTTCGTCGCCCGGTTACCGGATCGGCCGAGAAAGCGACACCGGCGGTCGTCGCATCAATCATGCGCTGTACGATGATTGCAGGGGCTTCTGCCTCACCCCCGGATTTGACCGAGCGATAGGTGGCGACAGAATCCGTAAATCCCGATTGCCAAACCCGTTTCGCCGCCAGCAATATCTTGCTAGCATCGACATTCAAGACCGTATCGAACTGCCCTGCATGACTGTGCTCCGCACCATCTTCGGCCCGACCGGAACTGCGCACCGCATATGGCCCCGGACCCAATGCATCCAATGCAACGCCAAGTGCATCACTCAGCCCGCGCACCGCGACTGGTCCAGTCTTGCCTTGTCGGAAAGCGGTATCGCTGATGACAAAAAACGCAGGCGGATTGAATCCGTGGCAGACAAGGCTCGATAACGCAGCGGCTTTACCTCCGACCACGGTCGGGTCAGTTGCATCGGATTGATTGACGATAAAGGTCATCTGAAGCCTCCAACCAGAAACGGTAAAAAGCCCGCTGTGACATAACAGAAGAACACCCAAAGTCCCGCGACTGTGTCCATCCTGCCTTGTGCCTTTGGCGTTGGTGCCATCACATAGCTGCGTACCGCAAGACAACAGGGCACAAACGCGACGGCCCCAAACACTATGGTTGGCGTTCCGACGCCGGTCGCAAACCCAGTACCCACTAACAACAGAAAAGACAGCGCAACACTGGACAGCCAAACAATAGCGGCGAAGCGATACCCCCAAAGGCCCGAATAGGTATCTACCCCGTCAATTTCGTTTTCGGGCGACCACAACTTGCGCCCGATTTCAAGAACGCAACCATTCACGAAAGACAATGCCAGAAACAACCATAGCTTCGATGCCGCGCCACCGGCTGGAAGCCATTCTATACTGGTGAGCAGCAAATCGATCAGCGGCATAATCGCCATGTGGCTGCACAGATAGAGAACCGGTCGCGCCTTTAGCCAGACCGGCACCCCGAACTCGGCCGTCATTGCCGCCAGCCATACCCAAACCACAAAAAGGCACCACAGAACCGGGGGGTACCACAACCATGCAGCAGCGGCAGTCACCGGCAATGTCAGTAAACCAAGCACCAGCATCTCCGCCTGTGACACCAGCCCCCTTGGAATGGGGCGCTCGGGTCGGTAGCGACGGTCGTCCTCGGCATCCTTGAATTCGTCGCAAACGCGCATCTGAAAAAACAGCATTATCGCCAGGATGAAGCCGATCGCAAAGGCGAGCAATTCGGGCAAGGGGCGATCAGCAAGTCGAGCCGAGACACAGATGCTTGCCGCAGAAAACACCAGCAAAAGCGGAACGGTCTTCTTTAGCGGAAAGCGTTCGGATTGATAGATCCAAAATCGAGCCAGCAAAGTCATCGTTGGCGGGCCAGACTCTCATGGGCTCGCGTGAAATGCCCCGCAGCGATTGCGGCGACAATCGATATCTCTCCGCACAGGCAAATCGCAGCAGCGACTTCTGCCAGCGCTGTGCCGTGACCAGCGCCCTTCAATCCAAGAATGTTCAGTGCCGCAGCCTGGCTGGGCAAGCCAGTACCACCTCCGACGGAACCGACAAGGATATTTGGAAGCGTCACCGAGCAGAAAAGATCATCTCCTCTGGGTTCCATCCGCGTCACCCCCATCGCACTTTCAGCGACACAGGCAGCGTCTTGCCCGGTTGCGATGTAAAAGGCCGCAAGCCCATTGGCATAATGGGCCTGGGCCCCAAGCTGACCGGACAGATGCGACCCAAGATTGGCCACCCGACCATAAGCCAGCATTGCATCCACGGTGGTACCGAGTGTCTTTTCCACGACATCTGCAGGCAAGGTTATCGACGCACTTGCTTTGCGGCCGCGACCCGTCACCAAACCAAGCGCCGAAGCTTTTTTATCGCCCGAAAAGTTCCCCTCAATATACCAGTTTTCAATTGGTATTGGGCAACCGCTTTCAATTGCACGGCACAGCGCATCTGTTGCAATGGTTACCATGTTTTGACCTGCTGCATCACCTGTGGTGTAGCGGCAAATCAGAAAGACAATATTCGTGTCTATGAAAGGCTCAAGCGAGACGAGTTTACCGTGTCGGGTTGTCGCATCAGCCGCCTTCTGGAGGTCGTCGACATTGCTGACCACCCAATCCACGAACTGACCGGCTTGCAAAAGGCTTTCGAACACAAAGGCTGGCGTGCGCAATACACCTTCATACAATACTGCAGTGCTGACGCCTCCAGACCGCCCAGCAGCAAAAGCACCCCGTGCGTAAGAGGCCACAAGAGCAGCCTCCGTTGTCGCAAGAGGCACATAAAAATCCCCATTGGCATTCATACCATTCAAGCGCAATGGCCCAACGATGCCAACTGGCACCTTCACAGTTCCAATGAAATTTTCAATATTGGCGCTGTAGGTTTCCGAAGCCTCAACTGTTGCGGGATCCGCGATCAAGGCTTGATCTGCGTCGCTTGCCACAGGTTTCAACTGGTCCCAGAACCGCGCAACCGTCGCGCTGTTAGCCTTGCGAGAGGGGCGCAAAGGCGAAAAACTTTCGTTGCTTGGGGCCAATTGATGTGGTGTGCGTTCAACGTCATATCGCGCTTTTACACGCCGCAGCATCTCTCGCACGTGAAATGGAATAATCAAAAAGAAGCTCCGATAGACGCTGTTCAAAACGACTGCAGATTGAGTTCTGCACTGGCTGCACACTAACAAGAAAGTAAGCGATATCCAGAGAATATGTCCAAAGGGAAGGTTATCGATGACCCAATCTTGGTTGGTTGATACGCCCTATGGTAGTGCTGCCGCAAAAGATCGTCATTGATAAAAGGGGGCTAATTCAGCCGGGATTAGGGCGCTCAACTAGATACTCAGGGGCTTTGGGCGCCCGATCCCGATCGAACTGACCGGGCGGATATCCCTCAATAACACCACATGGGTGAAGTAATCGTCCCGACCAACGGCATGAAGCTTTGGTTGTGACGCGCGATCGAGGGCAACTGTGATGTGCTCGACATTCTGGCCTAGGTTCGCCGCAATGCGAGAACCGACATATTCAAACTGCGGAAAGGTGATGCCGCCGAAGTATCGGCCTGAACGCGTGGGCTCGGGCTTTTCCATTAATTTGGCAATGCTGCCTGTACTACAGCTGCAGCGGAGAGCAATAATTTCTAAGGGATGTCGACTCTCGTCAGACCGGGTGCAGACTGTCCAGTGTCTGGCAAGTTATTGTTTTTTGCAAACTTAATAGTTTGATTTGATGGCGGAGACGAAGTCCGTATAACCCGTGCCCTCGCATGGGCGGTGCCGTTCGCGTGTGTTCATGTTCTCCGAACAAAAACAATAAGATAAATTCGCCGCCTGCCATTGCGGTTCGTGCGCGTTCACCCTAAATCATGTAAAAATGTGGGAACGAATGTGGGAACGCTATGCCCCTCAGCGCGCGCAAAGTAGAGACAGCAGGACCCGGACGTCACGGCGATGGGCGCGGCCTTTTCCTTTATGTGAAGCCTTCTGGTGCGCGGTCATGGGTGCTGCGCTATCAAGTGCAGGGGCGGCGGCGGGATTTGGGCCTTGGAGCCTATCCCGATGTGAGCCTCGCCAAGGCGCGTGACCGGGCGGCGGAGGCGCGACGCCTCATTGCCGAAGGCGAAGACCCTATCACTAAGAAACGGCAGGCCAAGCCCAAGACCTTCCGCGACGCCGCGCTGGAACTTATAGAAAGCAAGCGCCCCGGCTGGAAGAACGCCAAGCACGCCGCGCAATGGATCTCGACTTTGGAGGCCTATGTCTTCCCTAAGATCGGCGCGGTGCAGGTCGCCAAGATCGAAACGGCGGATGTGATTTCGACCCTCGCCCCGCTCTGGGCAACCAAGCCCGAGACCGCAAACCGAGTTCGGCAACGGATCGAAGCGGTGATCGACTACGCATCTGCGCTGGGCATTCGGTCGGGCGACAATCCGGCGCGCTGGCGCGGCCACCTCGACCACCTCCTGCCGAAGCCCAAGAAGGTCCGCGCGGTCAAACACCACCCGGCTTTGCCCCACGCGCAGATTGCGGATTTCATGTGTGATCTTGCGAAGCGCGAAGGCGTTGCCGCACGGGCCTTGGCCTTCACCATACTGACAGCGGCACGTTCCGGCGAAACGCGTGGTATGACGTGGGGCGAAGTCGATCTGGACGCGAAGGTTTGGACTATTCCGGCGGAACGGATGAAGGCGGCAAAGGAGCACCGCGTCCCCCTGACCGACGAAGTCTTAGCCCTCCTTGGATTACGCGCCAAAGGCACGCCGGACGACGGGCTGATCTTTGGCAGCGAAGCAAAACCAGGCAAGCCGATTTCCGACATGAGCATGACCGCCGTTCTCCGCCGCATGGGCCGCGTCGACATCACTGTCCATGGCTTCCGCTCCACCTTCCGCGATTGGGCAGGTGAAACCACCGGCTTCCCCCGCGAAGTGATCGAAGCCGCGCTGGCCCACGGCATCAAGGACAAGGCCGAAGCCGCCTATGCTCGGTCTGATCTGTTCGAAAAGAGACGGAAGTTGATGGAGGCTTGGACTAACCGAGCAACATCGGCCACGTCTGACCAAATTGTCGTCGCTATGCCGGGTCGAAGCTACGCGTAAAATCCGCCGCCAACTGGACATCCCGAAAATTGCCGCTCATGAATGACACTCCAATGTGGAGTTGCTCTTGTGGACCTGAATCAATTTCTAACCGAAGTATCAAATATCTATAATACTGGCGCAGCAACGGAGCATTCCTACCGTTCAACGCTTCAACATCTACTCTCAAGCATAGGCGACAACGTCACCGCCCTGAACGAACCCAAGCGCGTGAAATGCGGCGCGCCGGACTTTATCGTGTCAGAGGGTGATATCGTCGTAGGCCACGTAGAAGCCAAAGACATCCCGGTTGACATCCGAAAACTTAAAGAAGCCAACAAAGATCAGGCCCAGCGTTACCGCGCCGCTCTACCGAACCTGATCTATACCAACTGCCTCGACTGGGACTTTTACCGTGACGGCGAACTGGTCGCATCCGTCACCATCGCTGACATGCTAATGGGCATCGAGCCCCAGCAGGACCAGTTCGAGATTCTGAAAAACTTGTTGCGCGACTTTGCCGCCCAGCGCCCGCAATCAATTACCAGCCCGCGCGAACTGGCTGAACGTATGGCAGGCAAGGCGAACCTGATCAAGGACGTGCTGGGCAAAACCCTTGCCGACGACACAGACCTAAAATCCGAACTCACGGCACAGTTCCATGCGTTTCAGGAAAACTTGATCCACGACATCACCCCTGCTGATTTCGCAGATATATACGCCGAGACCATCGCTTACGGCATGTTTGCAGCACGCCTGCACGACCAGACGCTCAACACGTTTTCCCGGCAAGAGGCGCTAGAACTCCTGCCCAAATCTAATCCCTTCCTGCGGTCGCTCTTTACCTATGTGGCAGGGTATGACCTTGACGACCGTATCGCGTGGATCATCGACGATCTGGCTAGGGTCTTCCGCGCCTGTGACGTCGCCAAGCTAATGGAGGGGTTTGGCAAACTCACTGGCCAGAATGACCCCTTCCTGCACTTCTATGAGACGTTCCTTGCCGCCTATAACCCCAAGAAACGCAAAGCACGCGGGGTTTGGTATACGCCCGAGCCGGTGGTCAACTTCATCGTGCGAGCGGTAGATGAGGTGCTGCAAACCGAATTTGGCTTAGCAGATGGTCTGGCGGACACCTCTAAAGTCACTATTGACTGGGACACCGGCCAGACCAACAAGAGCGGTAAGGCCATCACCATCAAGAAGGACGTGCACCGCGTCCAAGTGCTGGACCCGGCCACCGGCACCGGCACCTTTCTGGCCGAGGTCATCAAGCAGATCGCGCCTAAGGTGCAGGGCGTCGCGCCAGGCATGTGGTCCCAGTATATCGAAGACGACCTCATCCCCCGTTTACACGGGTTTGAGCTGCTGATGGCGTCTTATGCGATGTGCCACATGAAGCTGGACATGATCCTGACGGAACTGGGCTACAAACCTACGAAAACACCGCCGCGCCTGTCAGTCTATCTGACCAACTCGCTAGAAGAAGGCGAACCCGCGAATCAAACCCTCCCCTTCACCCAATGGCTGAGCCGCGAGGCCAAGGGCGCTAACACCATCAAGCGCGACATGCCCATCATGTGCGTGATCGGGAACCCGCCTTATCTGGGCGAAGGCGGGGTGTCCGAGGGTTGGATCGGCGAACTGATGGACGACTACAAGAAAGAGCCGGGCGGCAAGGTAAAGCTGAAAGAGCGCAACCCCAAATGGATCAATGACCTCTATGTAAAATTTATCCGCATGTCGTCGCATCTGATCGAAAAGAACGGCGAGGGCGTGCTGGGTTTCATCACAAACCACGGCTATCTCGACAATCCGACCTTTCGCGGGATGCGTTGGCACCTGTTGAAAACATTTGACCGCATCTGGATTTTGGATCTGCACGGCAACGCTAAAAAGAAAGAGGTTACGCCGGAGGGCAAGCCCGACAAGAATGTCTTTGATATCCAGCAAGGCGTGTCGATCATCATTGGGGTGAAGAAGAAAGACGGCAGCGACGGGCTGGCCGAAGTGATGCATGCAGATTTATGGGGTGCGCGGGCCGTAAAATATGAGGTGTTGGAAGGGCTCGACCTGGTTGCGCCAGCCTTTGAACCCCTCGAAAGTCCCGCGCCGCAGCATCCGCTTGTGAAGCGGGACTTTTCGGCCCTTGCCGCCTTCGAGACGGGCTTCGCGATTAATGCTTTTATGCCTGTCAATTCGGTAGGAATTGTAACGGCTAGAGATAGTCTTACTATTGATGACAACAAAAAGCGACTTTGGCAAAGGCTCCACGATTTCACCTCACTTGATCCTGAAATTGCGCGCGAAAAGTACCGTTTGGGAAAAGACGTAAGGGATTGGCAGGTGTCAACTGCGCAATCAGATATCACGCCGCTGTCGGAAGGCCTAATGACAAGATTAGCGTACCGTCCCTTTGATATCCGTTGGACTGCGTACACAGGCAATTCTCGCGGATTTCATTGCATGCCACGCGGTAAGTTCATGTGGAATTATATTGCCGGGGAAAATCTGGGTCTTCTTACAACCAAGGCGCATCGAGACGATGCATTTGCTCATGCTCATGTAACAACCCACATTTCCGAAGTGATTGGCCTTTCGCCCAGAACTGCCTCAAATTCTGTTAATTTTCCCCTTTACCTCTACCCCGACGAACAAGAGCTCGATCAAACTCGCCGCATTAACTTCGACCCGAAACTCTGGAAGAAGCTGAAAAAGCTCGCCAAGCATCCCGACCACGGCACGCCCGACGAGGTGCAGATCTTCGATTACATCTATGGCGTGCTGCATTGCCCCGCCTACCGCGAGACCTACGCTGAGTTCCTGAAGATCGACTTCCCCCGCATCCCATGGCCCTCCAGCCCCGACGCGTTCTGGGATATCTGCGGTAAAGGCACCGAATTGCGCAAACTCCACCTGATGGAGCCTATCGCCGTCGGCCCCACGCCCTATCCCTTCACCGGCGAGGGCGATAACGTGGTGGACAAGCCCGAGTTCAAAGGCGGCAAGGTCTGGATCAACGAGACCCAATATTTCGACGCCGCCCCTAAAATCTCTTGGGGCTTCTACATCGGCGGCTATCAGCCTGCGCAGAAATGGCTCAAAGACCGAAAAGGCCGCGCATTGTCGTTTGACGATGTGAAACACTACCAACGCATCCTCAAAATTCTGTCGGAAACAGACAAGATCATGCAGACTATCAACATTGAGCTTTGACGCCCACGGCTTGCACGGAACGCTCGCGAACCCCATATATGCGCAAACTCAATTTTCAGGCGCAAGATATGGCATCGTTCAGCGGATTCATTCGGAAGTCTCCAGCGGCCCGGCTAAGGGCATTTCTTGAGGCGCGCGGTGTTCACGCGCCCGAGGATTTCGATTGGACCAGTGAGGGACGCGGGACAGCGCTGGTCAGGTCTATCGAGGCGTTGCTGGAGGACCTGCCCGATGCGCAACAAGACGCTGTGAAAGCGGAACTGGAGTTCTTGAGCGCGCTGGCCGGCGAGAACGGGATGAGCGGGGCTGAGCAGGTTTGCGCCGGACAACTCATTGACCTGGAAGGCTTGGAAGGCGTCGAAGATGTTCTCTTGATGCTGGCCACGGAGCATCCCGGCATGGTTGACCGTGTGCAAGTGCAGGCGTCGCTCTTACACCGAAACGGCGGCAAGCAATGGTCGCGGTTTCAATTCCCCGACGACGGTAAACCTTGGGCGCTGGACGAACAAAGCGCGCGCGATGGCTTTCTTGCCGAGACCTTGGATATTCTCAAACTGCCTGCGCATCGCAAGCGTGAGGCGGATTGGTTTCTTTCGGTTCGGATCGACCCGGCAACCGGCGCGCAATCCCGGCTGACGCAAGCCACGATATACGTTGAGGACCGGGCAGAAAGCGAATTGGCGTTTGGCTCCACCTGCCTTGAGCGCCAGACCGTGCAGAAAGTCCTTGAGGTCGGTATTGCCTGTGACCCCGCAGAACGCATCGTCGAGATTTGCGCCAAGGGCGGCGCAAGGGTTCGCGACCAATATCTGCAATCCTTCTCAAAGCACTTCACGCCGCAATCTGAGCCGCCCGTGGAGGTTCCCCGCCGCGATGTTCAATTGGAAATCCTGCGCCAAACGCCGGAATTGACGACGGTTCCAGCGGATGGGATCGAAAATGTCGAAGTGTCCTCGCTGTCGTTTCGGTCTTCTGACGGAGGGTTTTTGCTGATTGAGAAACGCGGAGATGACGAAACGCTCTATGAGTTTCTCACCCGCAGGTTTGGGGTCAATTCCCCGTTGCGGGCGGCTGGCTGGCAGATCGTCTCGGCAACCCTGCGGATTTACCTCGAACCGCGCGAGGGAAAGAAAGGTCGTGCCCTTGCCGTAACCTTGAAGACGCCCAATACGACCAGCGTACCGAACAAGACCGAAGCGGAGCGCCAATTCGTTTACGGGCTTCTCGAACGCTGGAATTTGCTCGCGCCACCGCCCAGCGTGGCCGAACTGTTCGAGGTGGTTGATTGAGTGCGGTTTCGCTGCTCTGCGCGATCATCGCGCATGGCGGCAAAGTCGCCTCTAATTTCCATCCGGGCGATAAGGACTTTGCAGCTCTGGTTCAGCACGGTTTCCTGCGGGAGGCAGGCGTTGCGTCGTCGGTCGTGTGTGATCAATGCGACGATCCTCATTCTGCACGCATAGTCCTTGAAGGCTGTTCAAATGGCTTTTATTGCCCGGATGTGGGTTTTATCCCAATCACGCCAGAGCTTTCGACCGCATTCCTACCCGACCTGCCGGTATTGGTTAGGTGTCTGGCAGACGCTTTTGAGTGCCGACAGCGCAGGTCATCAAGCCTTCATGGTCAGACGTGGCGCATAGGTGCAGTGCCGACGGCCTCCGAGACGGTCATGCTCTATTTCCACCCGTCCTTGAGCGATGACGACGACGCACGCGACTTGCAAAACGCATTAGGGCGCGAAGCCCGGTCGGACTGGCGTCTAGTCGTCACTGCGCGGAGCGGTCTTCCTATGACTGGTTGCAGCACTGTGCAGCTTGATGATCTGGTTGAGATAGACGCCGAAACCGGCGCTCTAAGCCCGGTCGCTGATCCTGGCACGCTGGCAGGCGTTCCTCGCAAGAACACTGGAGGGCGGCCAAGTGAACATGGATTGCTGCTCAAACCGTTGATCGAAACGCGCATTCGGGAAGGCGAAGCTCATGACGCGATTAATGCAGAAGCGCGTGCAATCCTCAGCGCCTTTCGAGTCGCCTATCCAGACAAACCGATGCCGTCCGACTCTGCGATCAAGCGCTACATTCGAGAGGCGCGTGGGGGTTCATAAGGGGTTCAAAACCTCGCGTCTGTTTTGAACTAGCCAGCGTCCGGCACGGTCCGCTCATACCCAAACAAAGGAGTATGGGCCATGACGGACGTAACCGAACTTCTGAATCAAATCCCGCAAGTGCTTGCCGTGTCCCCGAACGAGGCCGCGCGCCTGTGCAGCATCGGGCGCACGACACTCTATGCCGCCCTGTCCTCGGGCGAGTTGAAGAGCATCAAGATCGGCACGCGCCGCTTGATCACCCTCGAAGCCCTGCGCGACTGGTTGAAACGCAACGAAACCCCGGCGGACGAGTGAGGCGAAGATGCCCAAGCAAGCGCGCCTGAGCGGGATAAAGCGCTTCCGCTGTTACACCATCGAAGAGGCGGCGGAGGTTTCCGGCGTCTCTCCCCGCACCATCCGCAATTGGGCATCGGACGGGCTGCGCGTCATGGACAGTACGCGGCCCACCCTGATCCGGGGCGACGACCTGTGCGACCACATCAAATCGCAACGCGCCAAGCGCGCAGTCAAAACCCGGATCGACACCTTCTATTGCGTTTGTTGTCGGCGGGAACGACGGGCGGCGGAAGATATGGCGGATTGCGATGTGATCGGCGGGCGGGCCAAGCTGACAGCCCTATGCGAAGCTTGCGGGACGGTCGTCTCCAAGCCTGTTGTCGAAGCTCGCATCCCGGAAATCGCCCGGATTCTCGACCTCAAAATCACACGGCATTAGCGAACATTAAGGTGGTGGACAGTGCCCCCCGTGTTTTTCCACTTTAAGGCAAACGGAAAGACCCGTCGAAATTGCCCCTCCGAACTCGCCCCAAGGGCAAGGGGGGAGGTGGAAACTTGGAGGCTGTCACTTCGGAAACCCATCGCGCTCCTGCCTGCGAAATATCCTCTCCCGGAAACAGGGGTGCGGGTTTTGCGCTTGAGCGAAGCGTAGACCGACCCCGCCAGATCACAGCCTGAAAGGAGGCCAAAATGTCCAAGCAACCGAACGAAAAGAACGAGCGCTTGAAACGCCGCTTCGTGGACTACCGCAAATATGCGCGCCAACTGTCGGACAAGACACTGGAGCGCGAATTGGCTGCGCTGGAGCGCTTTGATGTCTGGAACGGGCGTCAGGATTTCGCGAAGTTCCACATCCAATGGGCCATGGAGTTCCGCGCTCATCTGGAAAAGGCCAAGGGGACCACCGGCAAACCCCTGAGCAAATCCACCGCCCGTGCCATCATGGCGACGCTGCGCGAGTTCACGCTGTGGCTGTCGCAGCAGGACGGGTTCCGCAGCCGGATCAGGACGTCGGACGCGGAGTACTTCAACCTGTCGCGCCGCGACGAAGCCGAAGCGCGCGCCGCCCCGCCGCGTCCAGCGCCCAGCATCAAACAGGCCAAGCGTGCCTTCGAGATGATGCCTGCGACCAACCCGCGTGAAATGCGGGACAAGGCGGTCTTCGCTTTGCTCTGTCTCACCGGTATCCGCGTGGGCGCGTTGATCTCTCTGCGGGTTCGCCATGTCGATCTGATTGAGAAATCCGTGACGCAAAACCCGCGCGAGGTGGCCACGAAGTTCGGCAAACGCATCGACACCTTCTTTGCCAAAGGCTTCCCCGAAGCCGAAGCGGCCTTGCGGGCGTGGATCACCCATCTAGACGAAGAGGCCCTGTACGGCCCCGACGATCCACTCTTCCCCGCAACCGCCATCGCGCCTCAATCCAACACCGGGTTTGCCGCCGAAGGGTTCGACCGGCGACCGTGGAAAAGCACCGAACCTGTCCGCAAGATTGTGAACGGCGCGTTCCAAGCCGCCAAACTCGACAGTTTCGGCCCGCACGCCTTCCGTCACATGCTTGCCCGCCGCGCGACAAAGGACTGCACTGTCCCGGAACTTGTCGCTATGGCCCAAAACCTTGGTCATAACGATGTGCTGACAACCTTGCGGAGCTACGGCCAACTTAGCCGCGAACGCCAGCGGGCGCTGATCACTGGCGAGTCAGAGGACGATGTGTTGGACGACTGATCCAAGCCGGATCAAAGACGCGGCGAGCGTGGGAATGGATGTGGGAACGCAAGATATATACTTGCGAGTTTCCCATCAATATCAAAGCACTAAGGCGATGAAATGGCGGAGACGAAGGGATTCGAACCCTCGAGACCCTTCCGGGCCTACTCCCTTAGCAGGGGAGCGCCTTCGACCACTCGGCCACGTCTCCGCCGACGGGTATATCCGTGCAAGCAACGGATATACAAGGTCAATTCCGCAGTGTTTGGTTTTTTTTACAGATCCATCCGAACTCTTTGAAATAGAACGGAATCGCAACGGTTTGCATCCGCCATTGGTATGAATTGGTTCACTTTCTTCCGGACTGATGCAGTTCGCAATGTCTTTAGAATCGCAGGCCTTGCCTGTGGCTTCTGGCCTGGTTTGCGAGAATCTGAGACGTGGCAAGTCTACAGCGGCGTTCAAGTGCTCGGTTGGCTTTGCAATGTGAAATCGGGTCACGATTTTTTTGCGTGATAGCGTTCTGTACGCAGTCTTGAAGCTGGCAACTTATTGAAAAAAAAGTAGAAAACAAATTCCCTTTTTGGAAGTCACGATCCGGTAACGCCGTGATGCGATTCGTTCTGTTGTCGATGAGGAGAACATCATGTCGCAATATACCGTTCCGTCTGAACCATGGCAGAACCCTTATGAAGCCAATCAAAAGGTAGGCCGGGGTCGACGCCGTTTGAGTGTGTTGGAGCGTTCCACTCAGGAGGTTTTCAAGGATCACAACGGTGAATCGGACCTTTTTGAAGGGACATGGCCCACGAATTTCTCGAAGGGTTTGCGTCATGACGTGAACGGAATTGTCGACGCGCAGGTCTATACCGAGTTTCTGGACGAAATGGCTGATCCGACCTGCACCGACAATCATGGCAATCGGTTGGCGTTGTTCGACACGCCAGCCTACTCCGGGCCCTTCCGCACCGCGCCATCAGAGGGTGGTGAATTTAGGTGGCGTGCGTGGGAAGGGCCAATCCTGGGCCATCGGCTTGGTCTCAACGGATGTGACGCCGGGGGTTTGGGAATTGCCCCTGCGCCCCGGCTTGGCTCGGATGAGCTGGCGGCGGAGATGGCCGAGATCTACGCGATGTCCTATCTGCGGGATGTGTCATTTGAAGCCATCAGAGATGGTGCCGGTGATGTGGTCAACGTGGTAGGTGCCCTTGGTCAGATGGAATGGTTCCGGCGCGATGGCAGCCCTCGGGACGCTGATCGCGCAGAGATTGGAAAGGTTTCATCGGCGCGGCGGGTTCGGGATGGTGACGGCCTGACCCCTCAAACCCTGTTTCGTGGTTGCTCGCAGGGCTGTGCGCAGGGGCCGTATCTGTCGCAGTTCCTGGTACAAGGCCACGACCCACTGACAGCAGATCAAGCGCGTCGACAAAAGCAAAAGCTGACTCAGGCAATGGCCGCCGGGGCGGTTCCCTTCGGCGCTTTGAGGATCGACCAGAAGATCCTGCCGCAGGCTGCGGGAGTGGATTACTTGCGGGATTGGGCTGAGTGGCTGGACGTTCAGAATGGGGCGGACACAACGGCTGAACAAGCCTTTGAGAGCTTTGGATCGAAATTCATTGAAACACCGCGCGACCTTGCCTCTTACGTGCATTTTGACAGAATCTATCAGGCTTTTTTCAATGCCTGCCTGCTGATGCTGGGACAGGGCACGCCGACAGATGAAGGTTTGCCCGAGGATGGATATGCCGGTGTGCGTGATCCAGGCTCTGCCTGGGGCGGCGCGCACGTACTGTCCCTGTTGACGGAAGCCGGGGCACGGGCCCTGAGGGCCGTAAAACGACAGACCTTTCAGGTGCACAATCGTGCTCGGCCTGAAAAGCTGGGCAGTGTTACGAGTTTGATGGCGAACGGTCACGGCGCAACTCTTGGCGCGGCCGAGCCTTTTGCCGCGGCTCATCTGAGAAAACTCGAAGCTGCGGCAAGCGAAGGTTTCAGTCTTATGGATGCAATCGCCGCCTCGCCTTCGGTGAAGAGGTTTGCGCATAACGCCATTTCCCATAAGGGCCTGCCGCGAAATGACCGTAACTTGCTGCTGCCGGTTGCTTATCCCGAAGGCTCGCCAATGCACCCGTCTTATGGGGCGGCTCATGGTGCCGTTGCCGGGGCATGCGTCACTGTGCTCAAAGCTTTCTTCAGAACGCACGCTTTGGATGGATCACGGGTGTCTTTGGCTTCGGCCGGTCTGCCTCGGGTCCTTGTGCCAGCTGCGGGGGGTAAGACCCTGAACAACTCGACCCGACCGGAAGACAGTGCAGACTGCCTGACGCTAAATGGCGAGTTGAACAAGTTGGCTGCGAATATTGCACTTGGGCGCAATTTGGCGGGCGTTCATTTCTACAGCGATTATTTCGACAGTATCCGGATGGGTGAGCGTATCGCGGTCGGCATTCTGGCAGAACATATGGCAAAATCACCGACGTCATCGAAAGTGTCGCTTGAGACTTTTGACGGCGATCATCTCAGCATCTTGGGTAATCGGTCTTCTGGCAGTGAAATCCACGTTGCCAATAGTTCGCCGGAATTGTGGTGGACCCGCCACCTGCCAGAACAGGCAGGTTGGGGCGGATGAAGTTTCAATTTTTTTCGGAGGGAGATTTTTCATGATGCTTCCGTGCCCGTCAACGATGATGATCTCTCGAACCAGGCTGGAACTGCCGTGGCAATTATTGATGGCAGATCAGCCCTGCATTTCAGATACGGATCGGTGTTCGGTGATGGCTGTTTTTCAATCGCCAGGTTGCGCCGATAGGGGGGTGAGTGAAGCTGCCCTGTCGGATTGGAACTCGAGAATTGAAGGGATGTTCGATGGCAATGGAGTGAGCCCGTTCTTGGTCATGGACCCAGACGACATCGTCGATGGTCAGATATCGACGGGGTTCAAATGGTCTGCCAACCCGCGCGAACCCCGGGATTGTCTGGGCGAGGAGCTGGCCGCCAGTCTTTCGGATCAGGGATGGGCAAGCCGGGCTGAACTGCACAATGAATTTTTGGAATATGTGCTGATTTTACGTCCCGATTCCGACGGCAAAATGCGACCGAAGCGCTTTGTCGCCACGACCGAACTGATGGAGTGGTGGAGAACCATGGCAGTGTTCGATCTGAATCACTTCCTTTCGGTCGTCGAAACCGTATCCAGATGTTCATATTCCTGCGAAGAGCTGTTCGAGGTTTCGCGAGCAGGTTGGTGCGAGATGGATGTGCCTCAACGCATCGCTCGTTTTCACAAAAGACTGGTGGGAACAGATTTTGCCCATCCACCAGAGCATCCGTTGAATATCGAACATGCTTTGTTCATGACCACAGAGACAAACAGCCTGAGCGACCTGATCGCCACAATGCATCTTTCCTCATTCCCCTATGTTGTCGGCCATGAAGAAAGCAGAAGGCCCGCGCGGCTTTGTGAGGTGTTACATTTTGTCAACCGACAGGATCTGTATTGTCGCCATGCGGGATCTGGTTTGGCGGGTGAAGCCCTTGATCTGGCCTTCTCCAAGGGCACGGCGACACCGACAGGGCGCGCGATGGCATTCGTGAATCCTCTGGGGCTTTATTTTCGGGCGTTTCACATTTCCGAACTCTTCGTGGATGCGGTGAATGTGCCGACAGATTGGGTGCGTTATCCGCGCGGTGAAGCTGGAATGCCCATGCGTCTTGAGTTCGGGCCGGGCGACGATGATCCCCGGTATCTGGACGAAATCACCATGGGAACAGGGCCAACCGCACGGCCTGTGTCGGGTTACGCGCTTGCCAGCCTGATCGAGGTTGGCCCCTTGATAACAGTGGCGGCCAAACCACGCGCGATCACAAGGGTCGAATTTGTTGAAGTCCCGCCTGTTGATCCAGGCGATATCGTTTGTGGACTGCCAGAAACCCAAAGATGCAAACAGATCTCTGAATTTGTGGACCGGACCGAAACCGAGGTCTTTGGCAACTTAGCGCTAACTCACCAATTCAGTCACTGACAAAGGTTTCAAACCGGCACGGCTTTGACCACGGGCAAAGGTATTTCCGGTGCCGTCATATCGAATATGGCAACCGGGCGCCCGGCAGCGTTGGCCGCCGCTGTCAATACAGCCATTAGCGTCGGGTCGGGGCTTTGCCAGGCATCCACATCGAAAGAGGATGCCGGAGTTGCCGGGCGATCCTTTCGCGCGCCGCGATACAGTCGAAACAAGCGTGCCTGTTCCTCATTCATCGAGTCATCTGTCACGCCGGTGTGGTCAAGCGTCACCATATTGCGCCAGGACACAACCGCTTCGCATGCCGCGTGCCAGACACCTGTCGCCAGATCGGCGGAAAAAGCCGTTCCGTAAGTTGGCCGCCCGCCATCCGCATCGGCGCAGACCGCACGCAGTAGCAAGCCGACCGCCGGAACCACGCGAAGGTGAACGCTCAGATTGCGCAGGTAGGTGTTCAGCCAGCGGGTCAGATCGCGCGGCAGCGCTGTTTCGGGCAACACTTGGTCGAACCCACGTGGTCCAAGCGCGTGTTCCAGACATTCAAGCGCGGCCCATAGCGCAGCGGCCTCATGCGTTGGTCCCGCTGCGGCCCCCTTCGACGTGATCTGCCCGTCGCTGCCCGGCGCACCCAGAGCAAGGGCATCACGTGGCAGAAAATGCGTGGCACCGTCCGATGAAATCAGGCTCTCGCGGGTTTCAGGCGAATCCGCGCTGTATTGCAGCGCATAACGTTCGATCGCCTCGAAACCCGAAAGCCGCGCGGCTTCGTCCCGGTTACGCGCAGTGCCGAAGGACACGCGATGTTTCATTGCGCCAGCGGGTGGCACTGTTCCGTTTCGCAAATTGATCATGCGAAAGGCGGTGTGGATCGGAGCACCTTTGGGAAATTCAGCAAAAGAAGGTCCGGAAATAAGCCCTGCGTTTTCGGCCAGTTCAATCAGCGCGTCGGTCATTTTTGTTTCCGGATAGGTATGTAACGAGTTATACAAATGGTTGTGGTTGTTAAGAAAGGACTTTTAGTATGGCTCGTTTGACTATTAATCCGAAATACACACTTAAGGATCTTGGGTGTGAAGTTTTGAACGCCGCCCGGAGCAACGCGCTGGGGTCGCCAGAAGATCGCGATGCGGCTGAGCAGAAGATACATGACATCCTTTCGGATGTCGGTAATCCTGCGGTGGAGTTCGTCTATGATTCCAAGGACAGGGTTCACATTGTCATCCCCGATCTGAGCGAAAAAGAGCCAGACCCAAATCCCGATCACCAGTCATGGTGCTGCAAGCTGGCCTATGAAGCGATGGGTGGCATTGTCGTTTATGGCTGTGGTTCCTGACCGCAGTGTCTGAACTTGCCTGAGGAGTTTATTTGAGTAAGGCAAAAACCAAGATATTCCTGACCGGTCCGTTTCAGGTGATTTGCGACGACGGCCAGGATGCAACACCACGCGGCACCAAGGCGAAAGCGCTTCTCGCCTTGGTGTTGTTGTCTAAAAATGCTGTTCGCAGCAGGGCCTGGCTGCAAGACAAGCTTTGGAGCAAAAGCTCACCCGCACAGGGTGCGGCATCGTTGCGCAAGGAACTTAGTGTCTTGACCAAGCATCTGGCCGGGTTCGGTCTGGGGTTTCTGGACATCGGGCGCGAGAATGTCTCCATCGACCTGAAAGCGCTTGAAATTGATTTGTTTGATGAACCGCTTCAACCGGATCGCGCCGAGCTTCTGGAAGGGTTGGATGTTGCAGACCCGGAATTTGAAGACTGGTTGGCCGTTGAACGGCAAGCTTATTGGGATGTTGGTTTTGATGAAAACGCGCCCGTTCCGGTTGGCGCGCGCTTTCCATCCCATTGGGGGCGCAAGAGACCAGCAATTGTTGTCGAGCCGTTTGAAGTAATTGGTGACGATAACAACATCAACGTGGCGGCGGCCTCGATCCGGGACGAATTGCTTTTCCTTTTGGGCACGTTGTCGGATGTCATTGAATTGCGCGATGCGCGAAGACAGGAAGGGCCTGTCGACGGTTATATGCTAAGCGGCAGCGTGGTAGGGGCCGAAGGGCTGCGCGTGGCAGCACAATTGACGTCAACTGTGGATCAGGTGTGCCTGTGGACCGAACGTTTCCGGTTTCGGGAAAAGGATACGTTTGACGCCGTTGAAGAAATCGCAATGAAAGTTGTCGAAGCGCTTCAGTTGCGGCTGCGGGATGGTCACTGGTCCGATATCTGGTCAGCACACGCTACATCCACCGAAGTTTGGACGGCATTTCAGAATGGCCGCATTCAGGAAAGCCTTACGACCAAGGACGGCCTGTTTCGTGCCATCCGCCAGTATGAGGTCTGTTTGCGGCGCGATCCGGACTATCTGCCTGCGCGGATCGCTGTCGGATTCTGCCGCCTGGATCTGATCCGGTTGGGCATGGAAGATTCGCCGGAACAAACGCTGGCTCTGGTCGAGGCCGACTGCGCCATCATGCGTGAAAAACACCCGGCGGATCCCTATTGTGCCGCGCTCGAAGCGTTTACCCAAAATGTTGCTGGCCATACTGCCAAGGCTTGCCAGCTGATGCGCAAGGTTCTTGAGCGGTTCCACAGCAGCCCCGAATTGCTGGGCTATTATGGTGTCTTGTTGATGTATGACGACCGGCTTGAGGACGGAATAGCCACGTATCGGCAAGCTCTTGCGTTAACTCCGCACCCGCCGATCTGGATCGAGGCGAACTTGTCAATGACCCTTGCCCTCTCGGAAGACAAGGCAGCATGGCAGCACGCGCATAATGTCTTGCGAGTGGACCCCGGCAGCGTGCGGGCGCGGGTCGTGTTATGCATGTTGTCCGCTGCGGCAGGCAACCAGTCACTGGCACGTCGGCACGCCCGTCGCATCCTGGAATTGCAGCCCGGATTTACGGCCGAGCGCTGGGCCTGGCCCGGCTGTTTCAAAAACAGAAAATACTATGACGAAGGCGCGCGACTGTTGGCCGAAGCTGGTCTTTGATGGCGTTTATTTGTCTTCCAGCACTTTACGGGCGACGCGGAAACACTCCAATGCTTGCGGAACGCCGCAATAAATCCCGACCACGTGGATGATGGCGCGTATTTCTTCTTTGGTGACCCCGTTGGTGATGGCGCCGCGGCAGTGGATTTCCCATTCATGCATCTTTCCCAAAGCGCCGATCATGGACAGGTTCATCATCGACCGCGTTTTTGCGTCGATCACGTCATCCCCCCAGCCAAAACCCCAGCACCAGGCGGTCATGGCTTCCTGAAACGGGCGGGTGAAATCGTCAGCCGCTGCAAGGTTCTTTTCTACATACTCTGCGCCCAGTGTATTCTTCCGTTGTTCCAACCCTTTCAGGAACAGGTCTTCGTCAAATAAGTCGGCCATTGTGGGTCTCCGGTTTGTCAGCGTGTCAGGCGGTGTTTGTATGCAGGATCGTAGTGCGAAATTATCAACTGGTGCATCTGTTTTAACCGGTGTGGCTGGTCCACTATGTCGTTATACCTGCGTGGCTTTAGGCCAGGGCCGGTCGATTTCGCAAGGGTGCCATTCCTTGAGCATCAGCGTGGTTGATCTATCCGCTCAAGGGCAGGGCAAACAGGTTATGTCTGCCAAGGGCGGGTTTCATTCCACGGCCTCGCGCATCCATTGTTGCAACTTGGCGATTGAGTGTTCGGACATCACACCGCAACCCGGATCCAGCACCAGCGGGCCGGGGCGGTAACCGCGAGATCTGAGGCCGCGATGGACGGATTCCACAAGCCGGATGTCTTCTTCGACCGTTGTTTCCCTGTCCTGAACGGCCAGTTGCCGGATCACCGCGCTTTCCGAACCACCTTCAGTGTACCAACCGCGCCAGACGGTGCAGTGATCCGTGTCACTTGCGTGCCAGTGATATGTGTTCAGCACATTGCCCGGGTAGCACTGGAACGAAAACATAGGCCACAGGAACCAAGACTGGTAATCGCCCGCATGAGGCACCGACAGGTCGATAGGGTAAGTCATCTTGTCGAGACTTTGACATTCGGTCGTGTGGCGCAGCACGAAACCGCCGCCTGCATCGGGTTGGATGTCGTAGGTTTCGGGCTTGACGACACCTTCAGCAAAAGTCGGGTGGTTGGTCGGGCAGTGATAGCATTCCGAATAATTCTCGACGCTGACCTTCCAGTTGCAGTGTTCAGGGATCTCGACCCATTCCAGCGGCTCAAGCTCGTCGATATGTGGGACAAATGTACGGATTTCCTGCCGCACTCCGGGATACCAGTCATCCATCGGGGCTGCGTTTTCGTCGAGATTGACGAAGATGAACCCATTGAAGATTTCGGTCCGGACCGCCGTCAGGCAGATTGCACTGCGGTCAAATCCGGGGACGGATTTGATATTTGGACCCGCGCGCAGCTGGCCGGACAACTCGTAAGTCCACGCGTGGTAAGGGCAGACGACGACGCGGGTGTTTCCTGCGCCCGAGACCATTTCGTGCGCGCGGTGCTGGCAGACGTTATAGAAAGTGCGAATTTCGCCATCGCGTCCGCGAATGCAGAACAGGTTTTGCCCGGCGATCTCAAAAGCAAAGTAATCCCCTGTTTCCCGAACCTGCGCGACATGGCCTGCGAACTGCCATGTTCGGGCCAAAAGCCCCTGCATCTCCTTCTCGAAAATGGCGGGGTCGGTATAATATCGCGCGTCCAGTGAGTGGGTCAGCGGTACGTTCATTCGGGTTCCTCCGCATAGATTCCAAGCTGATGGCGACGACGATGGAAACGTTCGACCCGTTCGACGATCTCGTCGCTGGATACCGCGATCACGAAAGACAGCAGCGTTTCCAGCAGCGCGATGGTCGAAACGGATGATGGGAAAAACTGCGGCGTATCTGCTGCGACGACAAACCCGTGATGGGCGTTCCGGATCACAGGGCTGGCCGGGCTGTCTGAGATACCTATGACAGTCAGGCCCTGCTGACGTGCCAGTTTGACCGCCTCGATCACTTCGGTTCGGTAGGGATGACAGGTGATCGCAATCAGCACGTCCTGTTCATCCGCCCATGCAAGATCGTCTACCGGGGTTGAACCGGGGCGGGGGATTGCATGAAACTGCTTCATCCCGGTCGAAGCCAGATAGGTAAAGTTGCGCGCGTTGGAATTGTTGACGCCCACGCCGAGTGTGAAAATCTGGCGACAATTCCAGATGACTTCGGCAGCAGATTTCAGGCGGGTCGCGTCGATCCCTGCAAATGTTTCCTCGATATTCCGGATCGCGGCGCCGATCATATCGGCATACAGGCCGCCCAATTCACCGGATTTGCCGATGTCCTGAAGCCATCTGGCACGGTCTGGAAACGACACGCGCCCTTTTCGGATCGCGTCGCGAAAGGGTTCGCGAAAATCTTCGTACCCTTCAAACCCCACTTGCCGTGCCATGCGCACGAAGGTGTTGGGTTTGACCTTTGCTGCCTCGGCAATTTCGCGCACGGTTGAGACCCCTACATCCGTAGGGTTCTCCAGAACGTAACGCGCGGCTTTCTGCGCCTCAGGGGTCAGGGCGTCCCACTCTTCGGTCAGGCGGTCCAGAACAGTTGATGATACATTTGTGTCATTCATGATTGACGATGGTACAAATGTGGAATTAGCCTGTCGAGCAGAAAAGCGACTCGGGAAGAGGAAAAATCATGTCCGGGAATGAACTGCCGTCACACGCACGCGTGGTCATCGTCGGAGGCGGCGTCATGGGCGTTGGTCTGGCCTACCATCTGGCCCATGAAGGCTGGGGCGAAGAGACTGTTCTGCTGGAAAAGGCCGAGCTGACCAGCGGCAGTACATGGCATGCGGCAGGGCAGATTACGCATTCAACCTCAAGCTTTGGTCTGGGCAAATGCGTCGATTACAACATCAGTTTGTATTCCGGCCTGCTTGAGGCAGAGACAGGTCAGCCTGTCACATGGCATGGCTGCGGCTCGTTCCGTCTCGCATATACCGAGGATGAGATGGATTGGCTGCGCCATACCCTGTCGGTGGGCCGGTCGCTGGGTTTCAATATCGAACTTGTCGGTCCCGAGAAGGTGGCTGAACTGCATCCATTCTATAACCTTGATGGTGTTCTGGGCGCGCTGCATACACCGGATGACGGGCATGTGGATCCGACCAATGTGACCATGGCGATGGCAGCCGGGGCACGCCAGAAGGGCGTGCGCATCTTCCGCAGCTGCCGGGCGACGAACATCACGCAGGGCGCAAACGGCGAATGGATTGTTGAGACCGAACAGGGCACCATCGTCTGTGAGCATATGGTGAACGCGGGCGGCACCTACGCGCGCCAGATGGGCGAATGGTCCGGGCTGCAACTGCCCATGACGTCAATGACGCACCATTATTTCGTGACTGAGCCAGTGCCCGAATTCCAGAACTTGGACAAGGAACTGCCGGTGATCCGCGATGACCGCAAAGTCTCGGGCTATATCCGGATGGAGCAGCAGCGCGGCCTGATCGGAATATACGAGAAAGAGAATCCGAACTCGGTCTGGCATGATCATTGCCCTTGGGAGTACGAGAACTGGTTGTTCGACGCGGATTATGGCCGGGTAATGCCATGGCTTGAGGAAAGTCTGAACCGGATGCCGATTTTTTCCGAACTGGGCATTCAACGTGATGTGCATGGGGCGATATCACATCCGCCGGACGGCAACCCCTTGATCGGTCCTGCGCCGGGTGTGCGAAATTACTGGTGCTGTTGCGGGACGCAGATCGGCATCGGCTGGGGGCCGGGTCTGACCCGTGAACTGGCCCGCTGGATAGTGCATGGGGCTGCCGATATCTCGATGCGGGATTTCGATCCGCGCCGCTTTGGCAGCTATGCCACCAAAGACTGGCAGGTGACCAAGGCGGAAGAAGATTATTGCTTACGTCACGAAATCCCGTTTCCACACTTCAATCGACTTGCAGGGCGTCCGATCAAGCCGTCGCCACTGTATGAGTTGCTGAAGTCTAAAGGCGCGGTACATGAAGAGGTCTATGGCTTCGAACGCCCCCGCTGGTTCGCCCGCGATGGCGTGGAACAGCGCGATCACTATTCCTTCCGCCGCACTCCTGCCGACGACATGGTCGCGGCCGAGGTCAAGGCAGTGCGCGAACGTGTCGGCATCATGGATGTCACCGCCTTCACCAAAGTCGAAGTATCGGGGCCGGATGCCTATACCCTACTTGATCGGTTGACTGCTAACAGGATGCCGCAAAAGGTTGGCTCGATCACGCTGACCCATATGTTGAACCGCCGTGGCCGGATTGAGTTGGAGACTACGATTGTCCGCATCGCCGAAGACCGCTTCTATCTGGTCTGTGCGGCGTTCTTCGAACAGCGCTTGCTTGATCACCTGGCGCATCAGCGTAAGGGTGAAGTTGTGCAAATCACCGCGCTGTCTTCTGATTGGTCGGCCTTGTCGCTAAACGGCCCCAGATCACGCGAAGTTCTGGCGCGCTGTACGGATACCGATCTGAGCAATGCCGGGTTCCGCTGGCTGTCAGCGCAAGAGGTCACGATTGCCGGTCATAAACTCTGGGCGTTTCGCATGTCTTATGCGGGCGAACTGGGTTGGGAACTGCATATGCCTAACGCTGCCTGCCTTGATGTCTACAATGCGCTATGGGCTGCGGGCGAGGCGTATGGCATCGCCGACTACGGCAGTTTCGCCATGAACGTGATGCGGATGGAGAAGGGCTTCAAAGGGGCAGGTGAGCTGACCAACGAGGTCACGCTGGCCGAAGCTGACGCGCTGCGCTTTGCCCGTACGGGCAAGGACTACCTGGGCAGGGACAAGACGCTGAACACCGATTTGCCATGGATATGTGCCTATCTGCAAATCGAGCCGGATGGCGAAATTGACGGCCATGGAGGCGAGGCGGTGATGCTGGACGGGCGTGTCATAGGCTCGACGGCTTCGGTCGCGTTCGGTCACACGGTTGGTAAGATATTGGCCTTTGCCTACATCAAACCCGAAGCAGCAAAAGCGGGAACCGAATTGGAGGTCGTGATTCACGGCAAGCCGCGTCCGGCTTGTGTACTGGATAAGCCCGCCTACGATCCAGAAAGCCTGCTGCCCCGCACAGACGCAGTAGTGGAGACCGCCTGATGAGCCTGCCCGCCACAATGAAAGCCATGGTCACGATGGGCCATGGAGGTTTAGAGCAGATAGTTCGGCACGATAACTGGCCGCGCCCTGAACCTGCGGAGGGCGAAGTGCTGATCAAGGTTGCGGCATGCGGGTTGAACAATACGGACGTCAATACGCGGTCAGGTTGGTATTCCAAGACGGTCACAGCCGCGACGACCGGTGGTGCGTTTGAAGAGGTTGGCGAAGAAGATCCCACCTGGGGCGGTAATCCGATCACCTTTCCGCGAATTCAAGGGGCCGATATCTGCGGGCATATCGTTTCCGTCGGCGATGGTGTTGACCTGGCGCGTATTGGCGAGCGTGTCATTACGGATGGCTGGCTGCGCGACCCGGTGGAACCCGACAATATGGACAAGACCGGCTATTTCGGCTCGGAACGGGATGGTGGTTTTGCCGAATACGCGACAACTCTGGCGGTGAATGCTGTGGCAATCACCTCGAACCTGACGGATGCTGAACTGGCAACTTTTTCCTGCTCTTACTCCACCGCCGAAGGCATGTTGACCCGAGCCAATGTGACCGGCGAGGATACGGTTTTGGTTCCAGGTGCTTCCGGCGGTGTGGGCGGTGCGCTTGTGCAACTGGCCAAACGGCGCGGCGCACGGGTGATCGCGATGGCATCCGAATCCAAACACGCGGACGTGGCCAGGCTTGGCCCCGACGTCATTCTGCCACGCGCTCCTGCGAACCTGCGCGAGGCGCTGGGCGTAGAAAAGATCAGTGTGGTCGCAGATGTCGTGGGCGGACCATACTGGCCGAACCTGATCGACATATTGGAACGGGGTGGCCGCTATACCTGTTCGGGCGCAATTGCAGGCCCGATCGTCGAACTTGATCTGCGCACATTCTACCTGCGCGACCTGACCTTCACCGGTTCGACCGTCATTGACCCTCAGGTCATGAAGAACCTCGTAACATACATCGAGGCTGGTGAGATCCAGCCAGCGCTTGCCGCGACATACCCGTTGGAGGATCTCCGAGATGCGCAAGCCGCGTTCATTGCGAAAGAGCACGCCGGCAACATCGTGGTGATGCCATGACGCTTGACGATGTTCTTAAAGCTGCCCGGCAAATGCACCATGCGCATCCGGATCTGGCTGCGTTCGCGTCTTGGCCGGGTAATCTGACCCCGACGGGGTTGGATCCCGCACCCATTCCCGCAACGAGACTGGTGGCAGCCTTCGACCTTGTTGAAGACGCGCCAACCCGTGACCTGATCACGGCGGTCAAAGCGACGGCGCATCTGGCACATTGGAAACACACCTACACTGAAGACGAAGTTGGTGCGGATTTCCTGAACCGATACGGCTATTATGAGCTGTTCGGTCCAACCGGACATTTTCACTCGACCCTGCTGCGCGGCTACATCGCGTATTGGGGGGCTGGCCTGAATTACGATTGGCACAGCCATCAGGCCGAAGAACTCTACCTCGTTCTTGGCGGAGGTGCGTTGTTCAAGGTCGATGGGGACGAAACTTATATTGGTGCCAATCAAACGCGCTTGCACGCAAGTTGGCAAAGTCATGCCATGGTCACCACAGATCAGCCGATCCTGACCTATGTCCTGTGGCGCGGTGAAGGCATGGGTGACTTGCCCCGGATGGATATCGCATGAAGATCAAAGCTATCACTGTATATCACATCGATCTCCCGCTTGAGCATCCATATTGGTTGTCTGGTGGGCGGCTGAAATTCGAAACCCTTGACGCGACACTCGTGAAAATCGAGACCGATGCGGGGTTTGTTGGCTGGGGTGAAGGGACCCCATGGGGCCATACCTATGTGCCCGCGCATGGACCGGGTATCCGCGCTGGAATTGAAACGATGGCGCCGTTCATTCTGGGCCTGGATCCGCGACGGGTTTTGGAGGTGGAACGGGCGATGGATCTTGCCTTGCCCGGGCACCTTTATGCCAAAAGCCCAATTGATATGGCCTGCTGGGATATCGCGGGTCAGGCGGCGGGCGTGCCGATTGCCGATCTGATGGGGGGTGGATCGCGGACACCGCGCCCGATTGCGTCCTCGGTCGGGGCGAAAACCGTCGACGAAACGCGCGCGGTCATAGAGCGTTACCGCCAGCGGGGCTACATCGCCCATTCCGTGAAGATCGGTGGTGACGTTGAACGGGACATCGCGCGTGTTCGCGATGTCGAGAGTATTCGGCGACCCGGCGAGATCGTTCTTTACGATGTCAATCGTGGCTGGACGCGTCAGCAAGCGTTGCGTGTGATGAGCACCTGCGCGGACCTGAATGTCATGTTCGAACAACCTTGTGAGACGCTGGAAGACATTGCTGCAATCTCGGGGCTTCACCCGTCACCCGTTTCCGTGGACGAAAGCCTTGTGACTTTGCAGGATGCGGCCCGTATCGCCCGCGATGGTCTGGCTCAGATTTTCGGAATCAAGTTGAACCGCGTCGGCGGGCTGACCAAGGCTGCACGCTTGCGGGATATCGCGCTGGCCCATGGGATAGACATGTTTGCAATGGCCACAGGCGGTACGGTTCTGGCCGATACCGAAGCATTGCATCTGGCCGCGACCATCCCGGATGACAACTGCCTTGCCGTATGGGCCTGTCAGGACATGATCACGGTCGATATTGCCGGGGGGCGTGGGCCCCGGAATGTTGATGGTCACCTGCATTTACCCGAAATGCCGGGGCTTGGAGTGCACCCAGATGAAAGCGCGCTGGGCGATCCGGTGGGGGTATATGAATGAAAATCAACAAGATAACGCTCTGGTCTGTTGATCTGACAAGTCACGAAACGTACCATATGGCTGAAGGTAAGACCTGCGCCACTGTGAAATCCCATGTCCTGAGCCTTGAAACGGACACCGGTCACAGGGGGTGGGGTGAGGTTTGCCCGATCCCGCATTACCTGCCGGCCTATGCGGATGGGGTGCCGGGTGCCATTGCTGAGATGGCGCCTGAAATCCTCGGGATTACCCCATTTGGTGCAGACGCCCCCATGCGCAAGCTGGACGGGTTTCTGCAAGGGCATCAATACGCGAAATCGATCGTCGATATCGCGCTTTGGGACCTGTTCGGTCAGGCGGCAGGGATGCCGGTTTATGCGGTGTTGGGTGGGCGAGCGCAGGCGGATATGCCGCTCTATCATTCAATCACTTGCATTGCGCCGGACGAGATGGCGCGCATTGCTAAATCCGCTTTTCAAACTGGTATCCGCCAGTTTCAGGTTAAGCTGGGCGTCGAGGGCGATTGGCAGGCGGATGCCGAACGGTTGATCAAAGTGCGCGAAGCCGTGGGAATCGGGCCGTTGGTATATGGTGACTGGAATTGTGGGGCATCGCGCTTGCAGGCGACCCGTACCGGGCGTGCGGTGGCACATCTGGACGTGATGTTGGAACAGCCCTGCAAAACGCTGGAAGACTGTGCCGCTGTCCGTCAGGCTACTGGTCTTCCGATGAAAATCGACGAAAGCGCCTTTGATCTTGGCTCGCTTTTGCGTGCGTATGAACTGGGTTGCATGGATGCGGTGGCGCTTAAACTTTCGAAATTCGGCGGATTGTCAGCAATGCGTCGTGCACGGGATCTGACCGTGCATCTGGGTGCCGAGATTTGCGCGGAATGCACATGGGGGTCTGATATCATTACTGCGGCTTCACTTCACTTTGCGGCGTCGACGCCGAAAGGTTCTCTGATGAACACGTGCGACCTGTCGTCTTACGTGACCCCGCGTCTGTGTCCTGATGCACCAATTCGTGAAAACGGCCGGATTGCTCCGCCCGAAGGTCCGGGTTTAGGTGTTGTGCCGGACCTCGATATCCTTGGCACCCCAATTCTGGAGATCGACTGAGATGCTGAAAATCCAATCACAATCCGAATGGATTGCTCGCGCGAACGAAGTTCTACCTGCCGGCGGGTTTGGCAACTTTGATCCGGGCATCATCATCGCCCGTGGTGAAGGCAGCCGTGTCTGGGACGAGGATGGCAACGAATATGTCGATTACCTGATCGGGTCGGGTCCGATGCTGCTGGGTCATGGCCACCCTGAAGTGATGGAAGCCGTTTTGGAACAGCTGCCCAAAGGGATGACGTTTTTTGCCAATAACAGAAAAGGAATCGAACTGGCCGAGGCCATCATCGACGCCGTTCCCTGCTGCGAGCAGGTGCGCTTTGTCGCGTCGGGAGGCGAAGCCGACATGTATGCGATTCGCCTGGCGCGGGCTTATACCGGGCGCAGCAAGATCCTGAAGTTTGAAGGCGGTTACCACGGTATGAGCGCCGAGGCGCAGATGAGCCTTGCCCCAAGCCGCAGAGTTAATTTCCCGCAGGCTGTTCCCGACAGCGCCGGTATCCCCGACAGCGTGGCCGAGCAAATGCTGATCGCGCCCTTTAACGATCTGGAAGCCGTCGCTGCTTTGCTGGATGAAAATGACGACGTTGCCGCGATTATAGTCGAGCCTTTGCAACGGATCATCCCGCCAATGCCGGGATATTTGCAGGGCCTCCGAGCTCTGTGTGATCAACATGGTGTGCTGTTGATCTTTGATGAGATCGTCACCGGATTCCGGCTGGCTTATGGCGGGGCGCAGGAACGATACGGGGTCACACCGGATATCTGCACTCTGGGTAAGATCACGGGCGGTGGCTTCCCTCTGGCTGCGCTCGGTGCCAGCGTCGAGATCATGAAGCATTTCGATAAATCGAAGGTCGGGGAAGAAGGTTGGCTGATGCAGTTGGGGACCCTATCAGGGAATCCGGTCGCCTCGGTTGCAGGGCTTAAGACGATGGAGATTCTGCGGCGTGATAGCGCGTACGAGCGTTTGCGCGCAATTGGAAAACACTTGCAGCAGATTCAGACGGACGCCTTGAATGAAGCGGGTATTGCGCATCGGATATGCGGTGACGAGACTTTGTTTGACATCTATTTCACCAACGCCGAATGTCGTGACTATCGCAGCGCAAACCATGATGATCCACAGCGTAACGCCACTTATAATGCGGTGCTGCGCGCTCATGGAATCTTCAAGTCTCCGGGCAAGCTTTATCCGTCGCTGGCGATCACCGATGCGGATTTGGAACAGACACGCATCGCCGTCCGTCACGCCGTTGATGCGATTTCCTGAAGGTTGGATGTATACAACGTAAACGGGTCGCTGTTGAGTTCAACAGCGACCCGCTACCTTTGGAAGTCGGGGGTCAGCCTCGCCCCCTCGAATACTGATTAAATCACCGGCAATCTGAAAACTTTTCGATACTTTCGAGACTGACCCGACTTCCTTATCGGTATGTCACATTAATGCCTGAGATTCCCGGCAGCCACAGTGATCAAGTTCACACTGCCTAAATTTAACTTGATTTTTTCCAATCGAAAAAACCCGGACCCGCCTGTTCCAGCAGTTCCGCCGCCATCGCGCGGGCCATTTCCGGCCCGTCTTTGACAGCACCGGTCACATCTCTGTTCACGGTTTCCGATCCATCTGGGCGCAGGACTTCGCCGCGCAGCCTTAAGTTGTCTCCGTTCAGTTCTGCCAGACCGGCGATCGGAGTTTCGCAAGACCCGTCCAGCGCGGCCAGCAAGGTGCGTTCGGCGGCCAGCCGCCATCCCGTTTCCGCGTGATGAATCGCTTCAAGCATTTCAGCCGCGCGCATGTCGTTGCTGCGCCGTTCGATGCCAATGGTACCCTGTGCAATCGCGGGCAGCATGTCATCCGGAGAAATGGCGCTGGCTGGAACCTCGTTCATGTCCAGACGGCGAATGCCTGCCATGGCCAGAAAAGTGCAATCCGCGACCCCGGCTTCCAGTTTTTTCAGCCGCGTCTGCACGTTCCCGCGAAACTCGACCACTTTCAGATCCGGCCGCCGATTCAGCAGTTGTGCCCGGCGCCGCAAAGACGAGGTGCCCACAACGGCCCCTTCGGGCAGATCGTGGATTGACTTAAGGCGCGGTGAGATGAAAGCGTCACGCACATCTTCGCGCGGGAGGAATGTGTCCAGAACCAGCCCTTCGGGCTGTTCAACAGGCATGTCTTTCGTTGAATGCACGGCGATATCGATTTCAGCGCGCAACATCGCCTCTTCGATTTCCTTGGTGAACAGGCCCTTGTTGCCGATTTCCTTCAGGGGACGATCCGCATCGATCATTGCGCGATTGTCGCCGGTTGTTTTGATCACGACGATTTCAAAGGCCGCTTCGGGCAGATCGAAAGCATCGCTCAGGCGTTGGCGGGTTTCATAGGCCTGAGCCAGAGCCAGCGGTGAACCACGGGTGCCAATTCTGAGGGGCGATGCGGGAGTGGGCAGGGTCAAAGTCATGTGCACAGCTTTAGTCGCGTCACATTGCCCTGACAATGGGGGCTGAGCTTGACAAATTGCCGCCGAAGGACGACCCGTTGCCAAAACCGGAAGATTGGGGGCGAATATGGCCGAGACAAAGAAACTGCTGCGGGCGCTGGCGGGTGAAGTACAGGACGTGCCGCCAATCTGGATGATGCGCCAGGCGGGTCGGTATCTGCCGGAATACCGGGCCACCCGTGCCCAGGCCGGAGATTTTCTGTCTTTATGCTATAACCCGGAACTGGCCGCCGAAGTCACATTGCAGCCAATCCGGCGCTATGGCTTTGACGCTGCGATCCTGTTTGCCGATATCCTGCTAGTGCCGCAGGCGCTGGGTGCGGATCTGTGGTTTGTGACCGGCGAAGGCCCACGTTTGTCGACTATCACGCGGCCATCCGAATTTGATGCGCTCAAACCGATAGATGCGATTCATGAGACGTTGTCACCAGTTTATGAAACTGTTCGGATCCTGTCGCGAGAATTGCCGTCTGAGACCGCGCTGATCGGGTTTGCCGGCGCGCCCTGGACGGTCGCGACCTACATGATCGCTGGGCGTGGAACACCCGATCAGGGACCAGCTCACGCTCTGCGAGAGAGCGATACTGCTTTATTCGAGGCGCTTCTGGATCGCATCACGGAGGCAACAATTGAGTATCTGTCAGCTCAGATCGACGCTGGGGCCGAGGTGATCAAGATTTTCGACAGCTGGGCGGGTTCCCTGAAAGGTGACGCGTTTCGCAAATACGCGGTGGAACCGTGTCGTGTGATTACACAGGCCATCAAGGAGCGTCACCCCGGCATCCCGGTGATCGGTTTCCCGCGCGAGGCGGGGGAGGGGTATGTCGGGTTTGCCAAGACGACGGGTGTGGATTGCGTCGCGCTGGACAATTCGGTGTCGCCCGATTGGGCCGCCAGACATGTACAGATTGATGGTTGTGTACAGGGAAACCTGGCCTCGTCGCATATGGTGACCGGTGGGCAGGCTCTGGTGGATGAGACGCGGCGGATTGTCGAGGCGTTCTCTAAGGGACCGCACATCTTCAACCTGGGACATGGGATCACGCCGGATGCCGATCCTGAGAATGTTCAGCTGATGATCGATACGGTACGCGCACAGTAAGCAGGTTAAAGGGGGCCAGCCCCCTTCTTGGCCTGAGGCCAATCCATCCCCCGGGATATTTTGGGCCAGATGAAGTGCGGATCAGCGCAGGCCGTCCAGCTCTGCGAGGATCTCTTTAGTATGCTCGCCGCGCTTGGGGCTGGGTTTCGGGGTCCAGTCATGGCCTGAAAACCGTGGGGCGGCGGCGGCCTGAAATGCACCGTCAAAATCCTGCCAGCTGTTGCGATGGCGGTTCATCGGGTGTGAGCGAGCTTCGTCCGGGCTGAGAACAGGAGCAACGCAGGCATCTGTTCCGCGAAACAGGGCCTCCCAATGATCGCGAGGTTGACTGGCGAAGATGTCGGTCAGACGGCGTGAAAGCGAAGGCCACAGATCACGGTCGTATTGCCGCTGAAACTCGGTATCGTTTGTGAGGCCCAGTAAGTTCAGAAATTGCATGTAGAATTTTGGTTCGAGGCATTGCACGGAAATAAAGCTGCCGCAGGCGCAGGCGTAGGTTCTGCTCCAGTGGGGACCGTCCAACAGGCTTTGACCCCGGGTTTCAGACAGGTTGCCGGTTTGGCGCATTGTCATCAACAGGTTCATCATATGGGCCGAGCCGTCATAGATTGCCGCGTCAACGACAGTACCTGCGCCAGTGCGTTGCGCATTGATGAGCCCTGCCAGAACGCCTGCCACAAGATACATGGCCCCACCGCCGATATCGCCCACCAAAGTTGGCGGGGTCTGCGGTGCTTGGCCGGGACGTGATGCATACCAGAGCGCTCCGGACAGGGCGATGTAATTCAGGTCATGCCCCGCCGTGTCGGCCAGCGGGCTATCCTGCCCCCAGCCAGTCATGCGCCCATAGACCAGTTTTGGATTGCGGGTCAGGCAGGTATCCGGGCCGAGCCCCAGTTTTTCCATCACACCGGGGCGGAATCCTTCGATCAGGGCATCGGCTGTGTCAATAAGGCGAAGTGCGGTATCCAGATCATTGGCGTTCTTCAGATCAAGTGCGATGGATCTTTTGCCCCGGTCCAGCAGGGAACGTTCCGGCATACCCGGTGTTGCGGCGCCCCCTTTGCGGTGGACTGTTATCACGTCAGCGCCCAGATCTGCCAGTAACATGGCACTAAACGGGCCGGGGCCCAGACCTTCGAGTTCGACAACACGTATTCCGTTCAGCATCAAGGCCCTCCGTTTCCGGCAGAGTTTGCTGGCTGGTGTCGGGATTGCAAGCCGGATGATTGCTGGCGCGGGCGGTCTTCCTTTTGGCAGTTGTTCATCACATGGTGCGGAATGGGCCTGTTATCCCTGTGTTCGGGGCGATAGGGTCTGGGCCAGAACGGGGAGCGGATATGACGACCATTTTATCCATCAGAGATCTGCGCAAATCCTACGCCGATGGGTTCGAGGCGCTGAAAGGTGTGTCTCTGGACATTGAAGAAGGCGAAATTCTTGCGCTTCTGGGGCCGAATGGGGCGGGAAAAACTACTCTGATCTCGACGATCTGCGGAATAACCACGCCAACATCCGGTACGGTTTCAGTCGGCGGGCACGACATTCAGTCGGACTATCGCGCAGCGCGCAGAATGATCGGGCTTGTCCCGCAAGAGATTGCGCTGGAACCGTTTGAAAAGGTCTGGAACACGGTTCGGCTGTCACGCGGATTGTTTGGGCTGGGCAAAGACAACGCCCGGATCGAGGACATTCTGCGCAAGCTTTCGCTGTGGGAAAAGCGCAAGAACGCAATCAAGGAGTTGTCGGGCGGCATGAAACGCCGCGTGCTGATCGCCAAGGCCTTGGCGCATGAACCACGTGTTTTGTTTCTGGATGAACCGACGGCGGGTGTGGATGTCGAGCTGCGCAAGGATATGTGGGAAATCGTGGCCGAGCTGAAACGGGACGGTGTCACCATCATTCTGACCACCCACTATATCGAAGAGGCCGAAGCCATCGCGGATCGCGTCGGCGTTATTGACAAGGGTGAGTTGCTTTTGGTGCAGGATAAAGACACGCTTATGGCGCAGATGGGCAAAAAGCAGATTGTCGTCATGCTGACTGAGCCAATCGCCAGGATTCCCGATGATTTGGCCAGCCACAATCTGACCCTTAACGGCGCGGGGGATAGCCTGATCTATACCTACGATACCCATGCGGATCGCACGGGGATAACGACCCTGTTGAATGACGTGTCGCAGGCCGGGCTGGTATTGCGCGATGTGCAGACACGGCAATCGAGCCTGGAAGAGATATTTGTAAACCTGGTATCCGGAGAGGCGGCATGAACTGGACCGCAATCGCTGCAATCTACCGGTTCGAAATGGCTCGCTTCTTTCGCACCCTGGCGCAAAGCTTCCTGTCACCGGTTCTTTCCACCTCGCTGTATTTCGTGGTTTTTGGCACCGCCATCGGCAGTCGAATTCAGGAGGTCGAGGGCGTATCCTACGGCGCGTTCATTGTGCCGGGCTTGATCATGCTGTCGGTGGTGATGCTTTCGATCTCGAACGCGTCTTTCGGAATTTATTTCCCAAAGTTTCTGGGCACCATTTACGAGCTGCTGTCGGCGCCGGTGAATTTTTTCGAAATCGTGATTGGGTATGTTGGTGCGGCGGCCAGCAAAGCGCTGTTCGTGGGACTGGTCATTCTGGCCACGTCGACCTTCTTCGTCGACATACGGATCGAACACCCCTTTGCCATGGCGGCGTTTTTGATCCTGTCATGTCTCAGCTTCTCATTGCTGGGCTTTATCATCGGGATATGGGCCAGTAATTTTGAACAGATGTCTCTGGTACCGCAACTTGTGGTCACGCCACTTATCTTCCTTGGCGGTACGTTTTATTCAATCTCGATGCTGCCGCCTCTGTGGCAGACGATCACGTTGTTCAATCCGGTCGTCTATCTGATCTCGGGGTTTCGCTGGTCGTTTTTCGGGCTTGCGGATGTGCCCATCGCCATGAGTTTGCTGGCCATCATAGCCTTTACTGGGGTGTGTCTGGCGGTCATTGGCTGGATCTTCAAAACTGGCTGGCGCATTCGCAGCTAACCCACGCCGGTGCGTTGCATTTTTGCCCATCGAGTGTGTGAATCTGGTTCACGTCGCGTTCAAGGTTCGAAGAGTCCCTTGTTTACGGGTTGGTGGCACTCTACATCGGCACCCATGAAGCTCAGCCTGCCGTTCGTCAAAAAACACCCCTGTGTGGCCGTTGTCCGCCTGTCCGGCGCCATTGGAATGGCCGGGCGCGGGTCCTTGAACGACGCCACGCTTGCGCCGGTTCTCGAGAAAGCCTTTCGCAAGGGAAAACCTGCGGCCGTGGCGCTTGAGATCAATTCACCGGGCGGATCCCCTGTCCAAAGTTCAATGATCGGTGCGCGCATTCGGCGTTTGTCCGAAGAACAGGACGTGCCGGTCATCGCTTTTGTCGAAGACGTCGCTGCATCCGGTGGGTATTGGCTGGCCGCCGCAGCGGATGAGATCTGGGCCGATGACAGTTCCGTACTGGGATCGATCGGTGTGATCTCGGCTGGATTTGGCGCGCATGTCTTTCTGGCGCGGCAGGGATTTGAGCGGCGGGTCCATACCGCCGGGAAATCGAAGTCCATGCTCGACCCGTTTTCACCGGAAAAGAAAGAGGATGTAGCCCGCCTGCAAGGGTTATTGGGCGATATCCACGAGAATTTCATTGCGCACGTCAAAGATCGGCGCGGGGACAAGCTGAATCAGGAAGCTGACCTGTTCACGGGCGAGGTCTGGCTGGCGCGTCGCGCGCAGGAATTGGGGTTGATCGACGGCATCGCACATCTGAAGCCAAAGATGCAGGACCGTTTCGGCGACAAGGTCAAATTTCGCCGCTATGGCGTGAAAAAACCGATCTGGACCCGGTTTGGGGCCAGCTTGGCGCAGGACGCCATCGCAGGGTTAGAGGAGCGGGCAGCCTACGCGCGTTTCGGTTTGTGACGTGATCGTAAAGGCTGTCACTCTTTTTCTGATCGCAATGGGCGTATTGGCAATGTTCGGCAAGTTGCGGTTTCCCGGGCAGAAAAGGCTAAGCTCGGCAAAATGTCCGCGATGCGGTCGGTACCGCATCGGAAAGGGCCCCTGTGCCTGTGAAAAAGGAGGCCGGGCTTGATCACCACGTGGCTGCTGTCTGGTCTTGGCCTGTTGATCCTGTTGCTGGCAGGCGATGCCTTGGTGCGGGGCGCAGTGAACCTGAGCCTGCGTTTGGGTGTCCCAGCCCTGATCGTCAGCCTTACGATTGTGGCCTTCGGCACGTCAGCGCCCGAGTTGCTGATTGCTATCAGCGCCGTCAAGGAACACGCACCGGGTATCGCGCTGGGCAATGTTGTCGGATCAAACACGGCCAATATCCTGTTGGTTCTTGGTCTTCCAGCGATGCTGGCAACGATCCATACCAGCGAATGCGACAGCCGTAGGAACTATGCCTTCATGCTGATGGCGACGGCCCTGTTCATAGGGTTGGCGTTTTGTGGAACTTTCACCGTCGTCAGCGGCCTGATCCTGCTGGCGGCTTTGGGTCTGGTTCTGACGAATGCCTTTCGTGAAGCAAAGGCGCACCGCAAGGCCTGTGGCGAAGCCTGTGCGGATGATGACGATCTAGACGGCCTGGAAGAAGCCGATCCTGACATGCCTTACTGGAAGGTATCAGTTTACCTGATCCTCGGGCTTGTGGGTCTTCCGATGGGGGCGCACCTGCTGGTGGAAAATGCGACGGTCATCGCCCGGAACTATGGTGTCAGTGAAACGGTTATCGGTCTGACCTTGATTGCGGTCGGAACGTCATTGCCCGAATTGGCAACGACTGTCATGGCCGCTTTGCGCCGGCAGGCTGATGTGGCCCTAGGCAACGTGATTGGCTCAAACATGTTCAATCTTCTGGCCATTATCGGGATCGCAACCTGGTTCGGGCGTATCCCGGTCGATTCCGGTTTCCTGCATTTTGACCTTTGGGTCATGTTGGGCGCATCACTGCTTCTGGTTCCCTTTGTTGTCTTCAAGCAGGATATCTCTCGCGTTTGGGGTCTGGTACTGACCCTCCTTTATGCGCTTTATGTCACTGTATTGCTGGTGTGATCTGACGAAATGAGGTGAAGCATGACCCGAGCTTTAGTGACCGGTGCCGGTATTCGTCTGGGTCGGGCCATGGCGCTTTATCTGGCGGGTCGTGGATATGATGTCGCCGTTCATTATGCGTCCTCAGAACGCCCCGCGCACGAGACCGTGGCGGAGGTACAGGCATTGGATCGACGGTCGGTGGCATTGCAGGCCGATCTGCTGGACGAGGCACAGGTGCAGGACCTGCTGCCCAAAGCCGCCGAGGCTCTGGGTGGGCCGATCACCTGTCTGGTGAATAATGCCTCAATCTTTGAATATGACAGCGTTCACACAGCGACCCGCCAAAGCTGGGACCGCCATCTCGACAGCAATCTGCGCGCACCGTTCGTTTTGACCCAAGCCATGGCCGGGCAGGGGCTGGTCCCGGATACAGACGAAAACGGTGAACCCCTTGCGACCGGTCTAATCATCAACATGGTGGACATGCGTGTACGCAAGCTGACACCCGAGTTCATGTCTTACACCATCGCCAAAATGGGGCTATGGACGCTGACCCGTACCTCGGCACAGGCGCTGTCCCCGGCAATCCGGGTCAATGCCATTGGGCCCGGACCGACGGTACAGGGGCATCGTCAAAGCGCTGAGCATTTCCAGGCGCAACGAACGAATACTGTTCTGGAACGCGGGTCAAATCCGTCGGATATCACCGCCGCCTTGGGATATTTTCTGGATGCACACGCAGTAACGGGGCAAATGATATGCGTGGATGGCGGTCAGCACCTGGGGTGGAAAACACCGGATGTTCTGGGAGTTGAATAAGCAATATCGCTGCAAGTTTTGCACCGCGCACGTTTGTGTTACCTGCGTGTTACAAAAATGTCTTTTTTTTCATACACTTGCTAAATGTGTGAAAAAATATCGTTAAAAATCAGCATCTTGATAATGTGCCTATTTTTTGTGCATGTTAATGAAGTGGTAATGAAACAAGGGAAATTCTAAGGCTGTGAAAACTTATCTTCACACTTATCCACAGGAATCGTGGATTTGTTTTCTCTTGATCTGAAGCCCGCAAGATTGCAGCCAGTAAAAGAGAATCATATCGGAATCCCATGACTACCCACAGTGAATCGTCCCTGACCGGTTATGCCTGCATTCAGCGCTATGCAAAGACGCTGGACAGCTCGCCCGGGGTGTACCGGATGCTGGATGCTGACAGTCGGGTTTTATACGTGGGCAAGGCGCGAAACCTGAAGGCGCGGGTGTCGAACTATACAAGGCCGGGTCACTCGGGCCGGATCGAGAAGATGATTTCCTCGACCGCTTCGATGATGTTTCTGACCACAAGAACGGAAACTGAGGCGCTGCTGCTGGAGCAGAACCTGATCAAGCAGCTTAAACCGAAATACAATGTGCTGCTGCGGGACGACAAAAGCTTTCCGAACATCCTGGTCGCCAAGGATCATGACTTTCCGCAGATCAAAAAACACCGTGGGGCGAAGAAGGAAAAAGGCGCCTATTTCGGACCATTTGCCAGCGCGGGTGCTGTAAACCGCACATTGAACCAGCTGCAAAAGGCATTCCTGCTGCGCAACTGTTCGGATTCCATGTTCGACAGCCGCACGCGGCCCTGTCTGCTTTATCAGATCAAACGGTGTTCCGGGCCGTGTGTCGGTTTGATTTCGGAGCAGGATTACAGTGAAAGCGTCAAGGATGCAGAACGTTTCCTGTCGGGGCGCTCGACCAAGGTGCAGGAGGAACTGGCTGAACAGATGATGGCCGCGTCCGAGGCTATGGAGTTCGAACGCGCCGCCGGTCTGCGCGACCGCATCCGGGCGCTGACGCAGGTACAGACCGCGCAAGGCATCAACCCTCGTGGCGTGACCGAGGCGGATGTGATCGGCCTTTATATGGACAGCGGGCAAGCCTGTGTTCAGGTATTCTTCATCCGGGCCAACCAGAACTGGGGCAACAAGGACTTTTATCCGCGTGTTGGCCCGGATGTATCACATGCCGAAGTGATGGAGGCTTTCCTTGGCCAGTTCTACGACAACAAGGAACCACCACGGCAGTTGATCTTGTCGGACGGGATCGAAAACGCCGATCTGATGCAGGAGGCTTTGTCCGAGAAAGCCGGGCGCAAAGTCGAAATCCTTGTCCCGCTGCGTGGTGAGAAACAGGAACTGGTTGCAGGTGCCTTGCGCAATGCGCGAGAGTCTCTGGCCAGGCGCATGTCGGAAAGCGCGACACAGGCCAAGTTGCTGCGCGGGGTGGCAGAGGCGTTTGATCTGGATAGTCCACCGGGACGGATTGAGGTCTACGATAACTCTCATATCCAAGGCACTAACGCGGTGGGTGGTATGATCGTGGCAGGGCCCGACGGGTTCATGAAAAACGCCTATCGCAAGTTCAACATTCGTGGCGACGACCTGACGCCGGGTGATGATTTCGGCATGATGAAAGAGGTTCTGAACCGTCGCTTCACCCGCCTGCAAAAAGAAGACCCGGATCGGGATAAAGGGCTTTGGCCCGACCTGCTGCTGATCGATGGCGGTGCCGGACAAGTCAGCGCCGTGCACGAGATCATGCAGGCCCACGGGGTCGAAGACATTCCGATGGTCGGTGTTGCCAAAGGGGTCGACCGTGACCACGGCAAGGAAGAGTTTCACCGGATCGGCCAGCGCCCCTTTGCCCTAAAACGCAACGATCCGGTCTTGTACTTTATTCAACGGCTAAGGGACGAGGCGCACCGTTTTGCCATTGGCACCCACCGTGCGAAACGCGCCAAGGCTGTTGGTGCCACGCCGCTGGATGAAATTCCGGGCGTCGGGGCTGCACGCAAGCGCGCCTTGCTGACTCACTTCGGCAGCGCCAAAGCGGTAAGCCGGGCCAATCTGGCAGACCTGAAAGCGGTCGAGGGAATCTCGGCCGGGTTGGCTCAGAAAGTCTATGATTTCTTCCACGACAAAGGTTAGACCTGTCGCCCCCGCCACAGGATATAGAGGCCCGAAGCCACAATAAGCGCGCTGCCGACCCACATAGTACGGTCCAGGTTTTCGCCGAACAGGGCGATACCCAACCCGATACCGAACAGCAGTCGCGTATAGCGGAACGGGGTCACAGCAGACACTTCACCCGTGCGCATTGCGTTCATGAGCGCGGCATAGGCCATGACGCCCATCAGAACCGCGCCCGTCAGATGCAGGCTGGTGTGCAGGCTAACCGGTGCCACGGGCGCGCCTTCCCACATCCGATAGGCAAGGCCGGCGACGATAATGCTGAGGAATCCATAAAACCCCAGTACTTCGGTTCCAAGGGTCGCAGGTGCTGCACGGCTGGCCAGATCACGCCCTGCGAACCCTAACATGCCCAATACGGCCAGTATCGACAGCAGCGAAAAACTGTCCCCGGTCGGTTGCAGAATAACGACGACGCCGATCATACCGACAAAAATCGCGCTCCATCGCCGCCAACCAACCGCTTCACCAAAGAATAACGCCGCGCCTGCGACCACAACCAAAGGCGTTGCTTGCAAGATCACGGTGGCCGAGGACAAGGGCGTCAACGCGATGGCGAGCACATAGAACAGCCGACCAAAGACTTCGAACAGCACCCGAACTTTCATCGGGCGGGATAGAACGTCTGGGTGTATCAGACGTTTTCCACGAGCCGACGCCAGCGCGGCAAAGATTACGGACCCGCCCGTCCCGAACAGAACCAGAACCTGCCAGATCGGAAGCGCGGTCGATGCTGCTTTCAGCAACGCATCCTCCAACGCAAAGCCCGCCATTGCGGCCACCATCCACAGGCTGCCGACCATGTTCGATCGGGCGTCGGTTTGAATATGCGCTGTCATCCTGTACGTTCCGCTTTTGCAGTCGACGGGCAATCTGACTGCAAAGACGTGAAACGCCAAGTGCACGAGGCGCAAATCGTCGGACCTGCGGCGCTTTGACCAAGCTGTTGTGAGTGATGTAGTTTTTTACCGGTTTGTCTTTTCTGTCTTGAACCGGCGATATAGGGTCCAAGCCATGAAGTGGAATTTGCCCAATATCCTGACGGTTCTACGCCTGCTGGCTGCGCCCGGTCTGGCCGTAATGTTTTTGTACTTCACCCGGCCCTATGCGGACTGGTTCGCTTTGATCCTATTCCTTTCGGCGGCGATCACCGATTGGTTTGATGGCTATCTGGCCCGTGCGTGGAAACAGGAAACCAAGATGGGCGCGATGCTGGATCCGATTGCCGACAAGGCAATGGTGGTGATCGCGCTGATGATTCTGGTTGGCTATTCGACCGAACACTGGACGCCATGGCTGGTGCTACCCGCCACCGTGATCCTGTTCCGCGAGGTTTTTGTCTCGGGCCTGCGCGAATATCTGGGCGATGTGGCGGGGACGCTGAAGGTTACAAAGCTTGCCAAGTGGAAAACAACAGCGCAGATGATCGCCATCGCCGTTCTGTTCTCGCAAGGCATCTTTGAACACTATGCCGTGATGGCGAGTTTTGGCATGGACGCCGCGCTGGTAGAACAGATTATCGCGGGCCAGGTTGAAGATGTGAATCACCTGCGCTGGAACATCCATGGTATGTTCTGGGCAGGCCAGATCGGGCTGTGGTTGCTGTGGATTGCGGCGGCGCTGACATTGATCACCGGCTATGATTACCTACGTAAAGCCATGCCACATCTGAAGGAGATCTGAGGGATGGATGTGCTGTATTTTGCATGGGTACGCGAACGTATCGGTTTGCCAAAGGAAAAAGTCGAGACGCAGGCTGTCACTGTCAATGATCTGGTGGCCGAGTTGAGCGCACGGGAAGAACGCTATGCTGCGGCATTTGCCGATTTGTCCGCTCTGCGCGTTGCACTGGATCAGGAGTTGTCGGACTTTGACGCCTCGCTGTCGGGCGTTCGGGAAGTGGCGTTTTTTCCACCAATGACGGGCGGTTGAGCGATGCGGATCGCTGTTCAGCAGGAAGCATTCGATCTGGGCGCCGAGGCCAATGCTTTTGCCGCCGGGGATGATGCCAACGGAGCCATTGTCACCTTCACTGGCGTTGTGCGCGACCTGGCAAGCGGTGATCTGGATGTGATGGAGATTGAACACTATCCGGGTATGACGGAACGGGCGCTGACCAAGATCGCCCAGGAAGCCAAGGAGCGGTGGTCATTGGGTGACGTCCTGGTGATCCACCGTCATGGCCGACTGGCCCCGGGAGACAGGATCATGATGGTGGCGACCGCTGCGCCGCATCGTAAAGATGCGTTTGAGGCAGCGGAATATCTGATGGATTATCTGAAGTCTCGCGCACCCTTCTGGAAGAAGGAAATCACCCACTCTGGTGCGGAATGGGTCGCAGCCAAAGACGAAGACGAAGACGCGCTGACCCGGTGGTAGTGATTTAGCGACCGTTTATTCTTGCAAACTTGGGCGGTGGCGCAAGGTCGTATGCTTAATCCGCGTTGTTGATCCGTCCGCGCAGTTCTTCGGCCTCCTGACGCGCGGCCCGCAGGCCATCCATAGCAGCTGCCAGCTCGGCCTCTGTCTGGGTTAGCTGGTTTGTCAATTCGGCCTCACGTTGCTGCAAATAGGTGATGGCCTGATCGCGGGTTTCCTCCGCCTCGTGCAACTCCTGACTCATCCGATCCAGATCGGCAACGTCGCTTTGACTTACTCGGGACAGGCGGTGCGCCAACCAGTTGGCAAACCAGCCCATGCAGAAGGCGGCGAACAGGATAATGGCAGTTACAATGACGAATTCTGTTCTGTTCAACTTACTGGTCCCCTGCATCCGCATCTGGTGCGGTCGTGTCGGTTTGGTCCTCTGCGGAAGTCGCAGCCTCGGCCTCAAGCGCTTCAAGGCCTGTTTCTCTACCCTCAACAGGCTCAGGGCGGATCAGACGGAACTCGATCCGGCGGTTTTCTTCCCGGCCCTCTTCGGTGTCGTTGTCAGCGATGGGTTGCGTTTCCCCATATCCCACAGCGGTGTAGCTGCTGGTAGGAATGCGCCGCCCGCGCAATTCGTTCAGAATGGATTGTGCCCGCGCCTGGCTGAGTTGTTGGTTCATCTCTTCCCGGCCCTGACTGTCTGTGTGGCCCTGAATCTCCATACGGATCGGACCGCAGTCGCGCAGGATATCCGCAATCTGGTTCACCACATCGCGCGAGTTTGATGCAATCGTGGCCGATCCGGGTTCAAAGGCGATCTTACCGGTGGCCTGAATTTCGGCGATCTGGGCCTCGCAGATTTCCGGGTCGGGCAGGGCGTCCTCGGGTTCCGGTGGGGGCTGATACGTTATGGTCAGGGTGTATTCCTGCCCCTCGCCCAGCTTGTCGGATAGTTGACCTGCGATGCGAGCCTTGGCGTCTTCTTCGTGGCTGAGGCCGATCAGTTCGACCGTATCGGGTGTAACGGTCAATACGCCGTTGTGGAGCTGCCCCAAAGCCTCCAGACCGGCCAGAACACGTACTGGCCAGTCCGCCGGAAGATCCGAAACGATGCGGGTGGCGGTATACACCTGATCGGACCCAAAGGCCGCGCGCGCGTAGCTGTCGACCATGTCGCGCAGAGTTTCATCACCCAGCCGCCCGCGCAATTGCACCAGCCCTTCAGGGCTGCGGGTGGCCGAGAACTCGACCGGGCCGTTTGGGTTTGTTGTCTCGGGCTCGGGCATTACGGCGTGCAGTGCGAAGACCGCGGGCAGCTCGTTTTCAAGCTCGCCCACAACCAGGTCGAACACCGCAGGATCGGTGCCTTCGGCAGCAATCAGGGTAATGTCTGCGTCGGACATGGTGACCGAACCTTGACCGATCCTGAACAGCGCCTGAATGCTTTTCTCGGCTGCTTCTGGCCAGCGTGGCGACGGCTCGCCCAGTGCGACGGTACAGGAATAAGACCCCGTCAACCCGGCGTTTTTCGCGGCGGCCACGATACGGTCACGTGCCTTCTCATCCTGCGCCGAGCAAGCGTCAAAATGCCCACCTTCTTCGTCGATCAGGTAACGCAAAGTAAAAGGCGTGACGACCGGGCGAGGTGCTGAAATTGCCAGCCCAACCCGCAGGCTGGGCGGTGCCGTACGGGTCAGGTCGCGTTCCAGTTTTTGTTTTTCTTGCTGACTGTTGGCAATTGCCGTGATCCTGACCAAATCCGGGTTGGCGGAAATTTTGGCGCGGGGCAGGTGGGTCAGGGCCTCTAGCGCGTAAGAAATTGCGGCATCCCATCCTTTGGGCTTTGGGTAATCTGCTGTTTCCATCAGGTCCGATACGGCAACAGATCTGTCCAGATTGCCCAGCCGTTGGATCAGCTTGTCCCTGTTCTCACTGGCCGGGATCAGACCAATCACCGAGATTCCACTGTCATTGCGCAGGATTTCTACTGAAAAGCGCGGCGCTGCGAGGGCAGAAGTTGCGATAACCTCCATTTCGTCGATTACGCGAGATGTATCAACTTCGGTTCCCGCGGCGGTCAGAGCGTTAAAGCGGGTCGCCTCATCCGGCGCTGTACCGGTCAGGACCACCCGCAAACCATCGGCCTCGACCTCGGCCCAATCATGTCCTTTCAGGTCCAGCGAGCGCCGTACAGCCAGTTCTGATGATTCTTCGATCTCGGAAACAGCATAGCTGGCTGCCAGAAGCGACAGGCCAGCTGAGACGAGAAAGATCAGGGAAACAGCAAAAAAATACGGCAGACGCATGTTTGGGTTTGGCACTCCTCAGGCGTTTGCGCCGATCTTTACAGGCCCCGTTCAGCAGGTGCAATCAGAGCAGCAAGGCGACGCAGAGGAAGATCAGCGGAATAAAGCCGGTATCGCGGTTGGCCCGAAACAGCAGCAGCAGTTTGGCGTTGTCTTCGGTATCTAGCCCGCGCAATTGCCACATCATGTGCCAGCCCATGGCCCAGGGACCGCAAAGCGCGATCCCCAACGCCAGAATCGACGCGTCAGGCACCCCGGCATCAATAATGGCCAGCCCCATCAGCGATACTGTTGCGACCAGAAAATACTTCAGCCATTTCGCCGTGTCGGTGCCGAACAGGCGCGCGGTGGATTTGATGCCGACCAGTTCATCATCCTCGGTATCCTGATGTGCATAGATCGTGTCATAGAACAGGGTCCACGCGATGCCGGACAGGTACAGTGTGACAGCAGGCCAGCCGAGCGACCCGCTATGCGCCGTCCAGGCCAGCAATGCGCCCCAGTTGAAGGCCAGACCCAGAAAAACCTGAGGCCACCAGGTAAACCGCTTGGCAAACGGATAAACGGTCACCGGCAGCAAAGATAACACACCCATGGCAATGGCCGCCTGATTGAAGCTGAGCAGAATGCCAAGCGCCAGAAGACTTTGCAGGATCATCCAGGCCGCAGCTTGCCGGACACTGACTTGCCCCGACGGTATCGGGCGTGATCGTGTGCGTTCAACCTGTGCGTCGAATTCCCGGTCTGTAATGTCATTCCACGTGCAACCGGCACCTCGCATCAAAAAGGCTCCGAATGCGCAGCCTAGGGCAATCCACAGATCTTCCCAACGCGGTTGGCCGTCATGCAGGATGGCCAGCGCCAGCCCCCACCAACATGGAAGCAGCAACAGCCATGTGCCGATGGGCCGGTCCGCGCGGCTGAGGCGCAGATACGGACGGGCAAAGGCTGGGGCATGGGTGTCGACCCAATTGCCGGTGACGGCATCGGCGACTTGACCATCTGGTGTTGGGGCATTGCCTTGCATATGTAGGTCTCATGAGTGCGAAAATCAGACTGTATGTAGAGCAGCCCTTGGGTCAGGGGCAATCGGTTCCTTTGACACGCGATCAGGCGCACTATCTGTTTGGCGTCATGCGACTGCCGGTTGGCGGAGCAGTGGCGCTATTTAACGGCAAAGATGGAGAGTGGCTAGCCGAGGTGGCTGAGTCCGGAAAACGTGGCGGCGCTCTGACCTGTATCAGGCAGACCAAACCTTTGCAGCTGCCCCCCGATCTGTGGTTCCTGTTTGCGCCGATCAAAAAGGCGCGCACCGATTTCATTGTTGAAAAAGCCGCTGAAATGGGCGCGGCTCGCATCCTGCCAGTTCAGACCGAATTCACCAACGCAGACCGTATCCGGCAAGACCGGCTTCAGGCTCATGCAATCGAAGCCGCTGAACAATGCGGAGGAACCTACGTGCCCGAAGTGGCAGACCTTCAGCGGCTGGACCGTGTGCTGAAGACCTGGCCTGAAGGTCGGCAGTTGATGTTCTGCAACGAAGCCGAGGTCGGCTCGGCCTTGCGGCTGGCAGCGAATGAAAAAGGGCGCCCCTGGGCTATTCTCATCGGCCCGGAAGGCGGGTTTTCCAACGCTGAGCGCGCACGGCTATCGGCTTTGCCCTATGCGCATGTGGTCAGTCTTGGCCCGCGTATTCTGCGGGCGGATACAGCGGCGGTGGCCGCGTTGACCATGTGGCAGCAGGCATTGGGAGATTGGTCGTGATTCGCGAGGCGGTTCAATCGGATGCCCCGGCGCTTGAGAGGTTTCTGGCCCGCTACCCTGACAGTTCAATGTTCTTGCGTGGCAATTTGGCGGCTCATGGGGTGGGGTTGAATGCGAATGAATATTCCAGCCGCTACTTCATCTGGGGTGAGGATCAGGTTCAGGGTGTCTTCGGGCTCAGCAAGAAGGGCTATCTGATGGTTCAATTGCCCAACGCTGAAACCGAAGCTGCCGAGTGGTTCGCTCGGATGATCGAAGGCGAAACCGTTTTGGGTATGACGGGGGATGCACCTCAGGTCGAGTTGACGTTGGGCGCTCTGGGATTGGGGAAGGCGAAGTACCGGTTGAATCACGATGAACCGCTTTATCGACGTGACCTGCGCGGTCTGACTGAGGTACCTGTTCCTTATCGCGCTTTGCGCGCCGAGGATCGAGCAAGGCTGCACACTTGGTTTGCGGATTACATCGAGGATACCGGACAAGCCGCAGGCGAAGAGGCGCGTGAGCTTGCCGCAGAGCGCGTCGAGGCGGAAATGACCGCAGGCAGGGCGATTGTCCTGATGGAAGGCGACGCGCCGGTTGCCATGGCGTCTGTAAATGCCAGGGTTCACGACCAAGTTCAGGTCGGTGGTGTTTTTGTTCCACGTAAAAACAGAAACCGTGGCCTGGGTCGACGGGTCACGACCGCATTGATGCAGAAAGCAAAATCCGAGGGCGCGGCGGCCGCGATCCTGTTTGCGAACAACGCACCTGCCGCCCGTGCCTATGAGGCGATCGGGTTCCAACAGGTGGGCTGGTACAAGGTCGCTTTGCTTCAGGAACCGCAAAGGGTGCTCTCATGAGTTTCATCCGACCCGAAGCAAAACTGGCGCTTTGGCGTTGGCGCGAGGTTCTGGTCGCGGCTTTTGTCCTGATCCTTGGTCTGAGCTGGATCAGCGGGCCGGGTGGGCTGTTGGCCTGGGTAGGCTGGTTTCTGATTGTCGTGTCAGCGGCTTTGGCTGTGATCGGCATTCAGCGCGCGCGTTTCAGAACAGGGGCGGGTGGGCAAGGTGTCGTGACGATTGATGAAGGCCAGATCACTTATCTGGGTCCCTTGGATGGCGGCATCGTCGCGTCCCGCGAAATTGAGCGTCTGGCCCTTGACCCGACCTCCGACCCCGCACATTGGGTTCTGGATCAGCCGGGCCAGCCAGCGCTTCACATTCCTGTGAATGCAGAAGGAGCCGAGGCGTTGTTCGACGTATTCTCAAACCTGCCGGGCCTCAAAACCGAGCAAATGCTGTCGGAACTCAACGGCAAATCGCAGCATCCGGTCGTTATCTGGGAACGTACACCGTCGCGCCCGGCGCATTTGCCGTTGCATTGACACTGGCGCCATTTACGACCACCACTTGACCTTCAAAACAGACACAGCAGGATCGGAGCACGGTTCATGTCCATCCCTCAGTCCGGCGGCGGTCCGATCGAACGCCATGAACAACTGGCCGAATATCTGGAATCGGGTTGCAAACCCAAGCAAGATTGGCGCATCGGCACCGAGCATGAGAAATTCGGCTATTGCAAGGACACGCTGAAACCTCTGCCTTTTGAAGGAAAGCGATCCATTGTCGCCGTTTTGGAGGGGTTGCGGGATCGCCACGGCTGGGGAGAGGTCCGTGAATCCGGTCATCTGATCGGTCTGGAAAAGGACGGCGCAAATGTCAGCCTTGAACCGGGTGGCGCGCTGGAGCTGTCGGGCGCCCCTCTGGAGACGATCCATGAAACCTGCGATGAGGTGAACACTCACCTGCGCGAGGTGAAGGATATCGCCGATGAGATCGGCGTGGGATTCATCGGTCTGGGCGCGGCGCCGATCTGGACGCATGACCAGATGCCGCTGATGCCCAAGGGGCGGTATCGGCTGATGAACGATTATATGGAAAAAGTCGGCACCATGGGCCGCGCCATGATGCGGCGGACGTGTACCGTTCAGGTCAATATCGACTTCGGGTCCGAAGCCGACATGGTACAGAAACTGCGCGTGGCGCTGGCATTGCAGCCGGTAGCGACGGCGCTGTTTGCCAATTCTCCGTTCTTCGAAGGTAAAGTGAACGGTCAGAAAAGCTGGCGCAGCCATATCTGGCGACATCTGGACGATGCGCGCACGGGCATGTTGCCCTTCGTGTTCGAGGATGGCTTTGGATTCGAACGCTATGTCCAATACGCGCTCGATGTTCCGATGTATTTTGTCTACCGCAATGGTCAGTACATCAACGCGCTGGGCATGTCGTTCCGCGATTTCCTCAAGGGTGAATTGCCTGCATTGCCGGGAGAAACGCCGACCCTGTCGGATTGGGCCGATCACCTGACGACGGCCTTCCCCGAGGCGCGGATCAAGAAGTTCATGGAGATGCGCGGCGCGGATGGTGGCCCTTGGCGACGACTTTGCGCCTTGCCGGCCTTCTGGGTCGGGCTGACCTATGACCAAACCGCGCTGGATGCGGCGTGGGATCTGGTCAAGGGCTGGGATGCCGAAACGCGCGAGGGGCTGCGTGTTGCGGCGGCTAAAGACGGGCTTCAGGCGCAGGTTGGCAACGTCAACATGCATGATCTGGCGCGTGAAGTCGTGGCGATCTCTGAGGCGGGCCTGAAAGCCCGCGCGCGCCCCGGTGCTGGTGGGCTGGTCCCGGATGAGACGCATTTCCTGAATGCGTTGAAGGAAAGCATCGACACCGGCAAGGTTCCGGCAGATGAGTTGCTGGAACACTACAATGGCGACTGGAATGGAGACCTGACCCGGATTTATCCCGAATACAGCTATTGATGCGCACCGTCCCGCTTGCATTCGCGGGGCGGGGCCGATAGCAGGTTCTCGACCAAATTCAGAGGGCCGTCATGGACGATCTTAAGGCAAAATATCTGGGCCAAATCGCCGAAGCAGGCGACGAAAACGCGCTTGAGGCGATCCGCGTCGCGGCTGTTGGCAAAAAAGGCGAGGTCGCGCTGAAGATGCGCGAGCTGGGCAAGATGACGCCCGAGGAACGTCAGGTCGCAGGCCCGGCGCTGAATGCCCTGAAGGATGAGATTAACTCGGCGCTGTCCGCCAAAAAAGCCGCGCTGGCCGATGTTGCACTGGATGAGCGCCTGCGGACCGAATGGCTGGACGTCACCCTGCCGACCCGCCCGCGCCGTCAGGGGTCAATCCACCCGATCAGCCAGGCGACCGAGGAACTGACCGCGATCTTTGCTGAACTGGGCTTCTCGGTGGCCGAAGGGCCGCGTGTTGAAGACGACTGGTACAATTTCGACGCGCTGAACATCCCCGGTCACCACCCCGCACGGGCCGAGATGGACACGTTCTATATGCACCGCGCCGAGGGTGATAACCGCCCGCCGCACGTGCTGCGCACCCATACCTCGCCGGTACAGATCCGGTCGATGGAAAAGCAGGGTGCACCGATACGCGTCATCTGTCCGGGCGGCGTGTACCGCGCCGATTACGACCAGACCCACACGCCGATGTTCCATCAGGTCGAAGGGCTGGCCATCGACAAGGACATCTCGATGGCAAACCTGAAATGGGTTTTGGAAGAGTTCGTTAAGGCGTTCTTCGAGGTCGACGATGTCGAACTGCGCTTCCGCGCCTCGCATTTCCCCTTCACCGAGCCATCGGCCGAGGTTGATATCCGCTGTTCGTGGGATAACGGCCAGCTGAAGATCGGCGAGGGCGACGACTGGATGGAGATTCTGGGTTCCGGCATGGTCCACCCCAAAGTGATCGCCGCTGGAGGGATCGACCCCGAGGTCTATCAGGGTTTTGCATTCGGGATTGGCATCGACCGTCTGGCGATGCTGAAATACGGCATTCCGGATTTGCGGGCGTTCTTTGATTCTGACCTGCGCTGGCTGCGCCACTATGGGTTCGCGGCGCTGGATATGCCGAACCTGCATGGTGGTTTGAGTAGGTGACTTACCATTTTCTGAGCATTAATCGTGGGAGATATCTATGCACATTGCATGGGTCGTTTTGCGATAGCTCAGATGGTTATGCTACTTCTTGCCCGTTATGTAGCGAGCATTGTTCGAAAAACTGGACTACAAACAATATTGATCGTGCACTGCAGATACTAGGCAACATACAGTCGAGGTCACAAAGAAACCTTGCAGTCGCTTCTGGCTTTCTCGGAGCAGTTGGATTGGTGAGTGTGCTCGAGAAAATTGGCGGAGCCGATATCCTACAACAATTGGACGGTTTTACTCCGTTTTTGATTGCTAGCTTGGGGTCTCTTGTCTTCTCGATCGCTTTGTATGTTTCGTCCATGGCACATATGGATGTTACACTAAACGGACAATTCCTGTCGCTCGAATTGAAGCAATGGGAAAAGGTGATTGCTGACTTCATTAAGCAAATGGAAAAACGCCATGCTTGGGCAGTCAGAGCCTCCATCTTCTCTGTTGTAGTTTTTGTCGTAGGGTTATTCGGATCATATTTTTGGTCGTTGCTGTCTGTTGGATGAGGCTTTCCTAACATCAGCGCGGAGCAAAGGCCGACAGGCCGACGCGCTTTCGCCAGACCACCCGCATGGGCTGGCGACTTGTCCCCGACAGTGCAACGCTCAATCAGCGCTCGGATTTGGCCCGCATAAACTGCCCACCACAACCAAAGGAACGCCATCCCGCGGTCTGGCCATAGAGCGGCTTGATGCTTTGACCTGATGTAGGGCGGGCTTCAGCCCGCCATGTGCGGTGGGTGGGTGCCGGGCTGAAGCCCGGCCTACGTTCGGACCACACCGATATGTTAAGTGACAGGGCGGAATGCCTCGTTAGGGTCGGGCGCATGATCTGTCGATTGCTCTGCCTTCTTCTGCTGATGACCGGGCCCGCCTTTGCCATGGGTCCCTGGAAAACCGAATGCCACGGCAATATTGCCTGTGATCTCGGTGACCGTTCGTATCACGTTCTTGAACCTGATGGCTGGGATGGTGAAACACCTCTGCCCGTGCTGCTGCATTTCCATGGTTGGGCGCGGCAAGGAACCGTGGTGGTGAACCACGAACGGATTGCAGGGGCCACGAAACGTCGGGGTGTGCTGCTGGTGGCCCCGAACGGTCTGGGCAAAAGCTGGGATTTCTGGTCCGCAAGCTCGGATGATGTGCCTTTTGCCGACCGGGTGCTTGAGGATATCGCCGGGCGCTATCCGATAGACCCGACCCGCATCTATGTATCAGGCTATTCCTTTGGCAGTGCGATGGCGTGGCGCTTTGTCTGCGAAACCGGCGATGATATCGCAGCGCTGCTGGGTGTGGCCGGAACACTCCGCCAGACCGAGACCTGCCCGCAAGCCCCGCAAGAGGTGCGGCATGTCCATGGGACAGATGACACGGTAATGGATTTCCCGTTTGGTCCGGGTGGCGACATGACATACCCGGTGGCGCTGTGGCGTGAGAAATATGGCTGCGGTGCAGCGACTCCGCGCGGTGATTGGAGTGTGGAACCGTTCCTGACGCTCATACGAGTGGAATGGACCGATTGCGCGCAGGGGCTGGTGACGCTGGACACGCATCCCGGTGGGCATTTCATCCCCCATGGCTGGATCGGATGGCAGCTGGATGAGCTTTTGGGCCGCACCCCCACCTATCCGTGACGCGCAGAGCTTGCACCCCGGCGCATTCTTTGCCATTGCCTGTGCCGACTGAATGTTTGCCAAAAAAGGCCCCGTGCAATGAAATTCACTCTGTCCTGGCTGAAAGACCACCTCGACACTGATGCTTCGGTTGATGAAATCGCCGAGGCGCTGACCGATCTCGGGCTTGAGGTCGAAGAGATCGTGAACCCGGCCGAACGGCTGGCAGGCTTTACGCTGGGCTATGTGAAACACGCCGAAAAACACCCTGACGCAGACAAGCTGCGCGTTTGCAAGGTCGATACAGACGAGGGCGAGCTACAGATCATTTGCGGTGCACCCAATGCGCGTGAAGGGATCACGGTCGTGGTCTGCAAACCGGGCATGTACATCCCTGGCCTGGACCTGACCATCAGCGTCGGCAAGATCCGCGGTGTCGAAAGCTTTGGCATGATGGCGTCCGAGCGTGAGCTGGAACTGTCGGATGAACATGACGGCATCATCGAACTGCCCTCGGGCGAAGTGGGTGATACATTTGTGGACTGGCTTGCAGAAAACGACCCTTCCAAAGTCGACCCGATGATCGAAATCGCGATCACTCCGAACCGCCCGGATGCGCTGGGGGTTGAAGGGATTGCGCGCGATCTGGCCGCGCGTGGAATTGGCACGTTGAAGCAGCGTGACTATACGCATGTTCCGGGTGATTTCGATTGCCCGATCAAGGTGACGATCGACGAAGACACGCTGGATGGCGCGCCACATTTCACTGGCCGTCTGATCCGTGGCGTGAAGAATGGCCCCAGCCCGCAATGGCTGCAGGATATGTTGAAGGCCATAGGTCTGCGTCCTATCTCGGCGCTGGTGGATATCACCAATTATATGACCTACGATCACAATCGCCCGCTGCACGTGTTCGACGCCGACAAGGTTCAGGGCAACCTGCGGGTGCACCGCGCCAAAGGCGGCGAGACGCTGGTTGCGCTGGATGAAAAAGAATACACGCTGCAACCCGGAATGATGGTGATTTCGGATGACAAAGGTCCGGAGTCGATTGCGGGCATCATGGGCGGTGAGGAAACCGGATGTACCGAGGAAACGGTAAACGTCTTCCTTGAAAGCGCGTTCTGGGATCATGTTCAGATCGCTCTGACGGGCCGTGCGCTCAAGATCAATTCTGACGCACGCTATCGGTTCGAGCGCGGTGTCGACCCGGAATACACCCGCGAGGGGCTGGAACACGCGACCCAGATGATTCTGGATATCTGCGGCGGAGAAGCCTCCAACGTGGTAGAGGCGGGCAAAGCGCCGAACCATGCGCGCGCCTACAAGCTGAATGCGGAAAGGGTGCAGTCTCTGGTCGGGATGGATATTCCCGAAAGCGAACAGCGACAGACCCTGACCCGTCTGGGCTTTCGTCTGGAAGGCGAGATGGCCCATGTCCCCAGCTGGCGCCCGGACATCCTGGGCGAGGCAGATCTGGTGGAAGAAGTCGCGCGGATTGCTTCCTTGACTAAGCTGCAAGGCAGGCCGCTGCCGCGTGTGACTGAGGGGATACCGAAACCGGTGATGACCCCGGCGCAGCGCCGTCAGTCCATGGCGCGCCGTACCTGCGCGGCGCTGGGTTATAACGAATGCGTCAGTTATACGTTCATTGATCAGGCCTCGGCGGCTTTGTTCGGTGGTGGTGATACTACGACCATGCTGGAAAACCCGATTTCATCCGAGATGAGCCATATGCGCCCCGATCTGCTGCCTGGCTTGTTGCAGGCTGCGGCCCGCAATCAGGCGCGCGGTTTCGCGGATGTCGCCTTGTTCGAGGTCGGCCCGGTCTTTCACAATGGCGAGCCGGGTGATCAGAAAACCCAGATCACCGGCCTGCTGGTTGGACGTTCGGGCCCCAAGGATGTGCACGGTGCTGCGCGTCCGGTGGATGTGTTCGATGCCAAGGCTGATGTCGAGGCTGTACTGGCCGCCATTGGTGCGCCCGAAAAGGTTCAGATTTTGCGCGACGGCGATCCATGGTGGCATCCGGGTCGCCATGGCAAAATCTGTCTGGGTCCGAAAAAAGTACTGGGTGTCTTCGGAGAGCTGCATCCGCGCGTTTTGCAGGCGATGGACATAAAAGGTCCGGCAATGGCGTTCACCATCTGGCCGGACGAAGTGCCTTTGCCCCGCAAATCCGGTGCCACCCGCGCTGCGCTGGAACTACGCGACTTGCAGGCGGTCGAGCGTGATTTTGCCTTTGTCGTCGATGCCGATGTCGAAGCGCTGACGTTGGTGAACGCAGCCGCGGGTGCCGACAAGGCGCTGGTCGAGAGCGTGCGTGTCTTTGACGAATTCATCGGCGGCAGCCTTGGCGAAGGCAAAAAGTCTCTTGCCATTACCGTGCGCCTGCAACCGACCGAGGCGACGCTGAAGGAAAAAGACATCGAAGCCGTGGCCGAGAAGATCATTGCCAAGGTCGCCAAGGCGACGGGCGGAGTTCTGCGCGGTTAGAGCTCTGAGGCTCCAATGGAAAGCGCGCCTTCGGGCGCGTTTTTTATTTGGACAGGAACTTGGTCAGTAAGTCATAGACCAGCCGGATGCGGCGGCTGGTGTGCAACTCGCGATGCGTGGTCAACCAGATCGGAAATGTGATAGCCTCCATCCCGGGGCATACACGCTCCATACCTGGTGTCGCATCGCCGACGGTCTGCGACATGGGCGCGATGCCAAAGCCTTGTTTGGCGTATTCCCAAGCCACTATTCCGTTCTGAGACCCAAGCCGGAAATTCTCGTTGGTCAGGTGAATGCCAAGCGGCTTCAGATAGGCGATCATCTGATTGTTGTCGCCAAAGCTGATGAACTCATGCCGTGAAAGGTCCTGCTTTGATTTTGGGCGTCCCGCACGGTTGAGATACTCTGTGGTTGCATAGAAATGCCCCGACGCCTCCTGTACCAGCTTCGCGATTAGGTCGGGTTGATCAGGACGGACATGGCGGATCGCGATATCTGCCTCGCGCCGCATAAGATCCTGAATATCGTTTGAGGCAATCACGTCAATCCGCAGGCGCGGGGCTTGCGCCCGGATTTCGCGCAGCAGGTCGGGCAAGACATAGGCCGACATCACGTCACTGGCGGTGATGCGAACCCGGCCTTCAATGGATTGTGCCTGTCCGGACGCCGTCAGCGCGATGCGGTTGGCGGCGTCCCCCATTTTGCGAGTATGATCCAGCAGCTCCAATCCGGCCTGAGTGATCTCAAGGGTTCTGCCAACCCGTTCAAACAGCATCACGCCCAAGTCCTGTTCAAGCGCTGCTATCTGGCGACTCAGGGTAGGCTGCGTTTGCCGCAGCTGCCGTGCCGCCGCGGAAAATGACCCAGTTTCAGCCGTCGCCAGAAAGGCCCGGATGTGGTTCCAATCAAAATCGCCAAAATCATTCATACAAAAATGTATAGTAAACCTGCAAAATTCGGCAATTTATATTCGGTCTGCGCATGAATAAGTTCTCGTCGAAAGGAGACTCCTCAATGACCACCACTGCGAAATTCTGGGATGGAGTGGCCGAGAAATATGCCTGCTCGCCCATCAAGGATATGGCTTCGTACGAGCATACGCTGGAACGGACAGCGTCTTACCTGAAGAAAACCAATGATGTTCTGGAACTAGGGTGCGGCACAGGCATGACTGCTCTGAAGCTGTCCGGATATGTAGGATCTATCACTGCAACCGATGTGTCCCCCGGTATGTTGGCCGTTGGACGTCGAAACGCCGCTTCGCAAAGCATCGAAAACGTCACCTTTACCGAGGCTGATGCAAATCGACCGCCTGAGGGTTCTTTTGATGCGGCGCTGGCATTCAATCTTTTGCACCTGGTCGAAGATCTGGATCTGACATTGAGCCGAGTACATTCGGTCCTTAGACCCGGCGGACTGTTTATTTCGAAAACATTTTGCCGACCGTCCAGCGGAGCGAGCCTGAAGTATTACGCTATTCGTCTCGCGCTTCCGATCATGCAGTTCTTTGGTAAGGCTCCGTTTGTGCGATTCCTGTCTGAGGCGGATCTTGATGCGGCCATTGAACACGCCGGGTTCCGCATCATCGAGAGCGACAGTTTCCCCGTACGTGACGCTCGCCGATTCCTAGTGGCTCGCAAAATGTAGGGGTTTTTCCGGAATTTGCGTTGGGCTTTGGGTGTGGGACCCTTAAATTGGTCGGAAACAACAGCGGAGTTTGCCATGGGCCTGAACGTTTATCTTTCCGGAGAAATCCACACTGACTGGCGTGAGCAGATCATCGATGGGGCGCAAGGCTTGGACGTGACCTTCAACAGCCCTGTTACTGATCACGCGGCCAGTGATGATTGTGGTGTGGCCATTCTTGGGGCCGAGCCGAACAAGTATTGGCACGACCACAAGGGAGCGATGGTCAATGCGATCCGGACCCGCAAGGGGATTGCAGATGCGGATGTTGTCGTCGTCAGGTTTGGCGACAAATACAAGCAGTGGAACGCCGCCTTTGACGCGGGTTATGCTGCAGCATTGGGCAAGTCGATCATCGTTCTGCATGGCTCGGATCACCAGCACGCGCTGAAAGAGGTTGATGCCGCCGCGTTGGCTGTGGCGGAAGAACCCGTTCAGGTGGTCGAAATTCTGCGTTACGTGCTGACAGGCGCTCTGCCCGGCTGATCGATAAAAGGGGCGCCGGTTTGGCGCCCCATTTCTTTTGACTGTTATCAGTCTCGTGCGGGTATGGCTTTGCCGCGCTGAACCGCTGGGCGTTGGAAGAAACGATCGACATAAGCGACGACATTGGAATAACCGTCCCAGTCAACAACATCCTTAGCACCATAGAAATCCAGTGCATTCAGCCACGGAGCAAGAGCGATATCCGCGATGGAATACTCGCCCGCGATCCAATCCTGTCCTTCCAGTTGCGTATTCACCACGTTCAGCAGGCGCTTGGCTTCGTTGATGTAACGCTCGCGCGGGCGCGGATCTTCTATCGCGCTGCCTGCGAATTTGTAGAAAAAGCCTAGCTGGCCAAACATTGGTCCGATGCCGCCCATTTGAAACATCAGCCATTGTGTGATCCGGTGCTTGTCTGCCGCGTTTTGGCCAAGGAACTTACCTGTTTTCTCGGCCAGATACAGAAGGATGGCACCGCTTTCGAACAGGGCCAGCGGCACGCCATCCGGACCGTCGGGGTCGATTATCGCCGGGATCTTGTTGTTCGGGTTCAGCGACAGGAACTCGGAGCTTTTGACATCCGCATCTGCCAGTGTCACCAGATGCGCCTCATAGGGCAGGCCGGTTTCCTCAAGCATGATCGAGGCTTTGACGCCGTTTGGCGTTGGATAGGAGTAAAGTTGAAGGACGCTGGGGTCCTTCGCAGGCCATCTGTCGGTTACAAAAAAAGGCGTAAGTTGAGACATGAAACCTCCTGAGTAATGCCGTTTGGGGAAAAGTAGGGTGGCTTTCCCCTAAAAAACATACCCTTCTTCATGCGTTTAACGCACAATTCCTATGCGCTCATGCGTGAACAGAGGCGTGGTCTTAAAAAAGCAAGAGGGATGCTATGCTGGAAGAATTCAAGACGTTCATTGCCAAGGGCAATGTCATGGACATGGCGGTCGGTATCATTATCGGTGCCGCATTTACCGCAATTGTTACCTCGTTGGTGGGCGACCTGATCAATCCGCTTATTGGATTGTTCACAGGGGGTATCGACTTTACGAACAACTACGCCGTTCTGGCAGGCGATGTGGCCGAAGGTGCCAGCCTTGAAGCGGCACGTGAAGCAGGCGCATCCGTCTTTGCCTATGGTGCTTTCATAATGGCGATCATCAATTTCCTGATCATCGCCTGGGTTGTCTTCATGCTGGTAAAAATGGTGAACAAGGTCAAAGACGCTGCCGAAGCAGAGGAAGAAGCGGCTGAAGAAGCCCCCACAGGTCCTAGCGAATTGGACATCCTGATGGAAATCCGGGACGCTTTGAAGAAGTAGGCCTGTCGTTTCGTCGCGACATCGGGCTCCGCACCAATCGCGGAGCCTGTATTATTAGAATTGCCGAACAGAAAACACGAGGAAATTCGAGATGGAACAAACCGCCGACTTGGCTGAGCAGGCGATTGGTATGGCCAATCAATACTTGCCGATTGCCTTGAATGCAGCGAAAGCTCTGATCGTTCTTGTTTTGGGTTGGATCGCCGCCCGAACGATCGCGAGTGTTGTACGCCGCCGGATCAACAAAACACCACAGATCGACCCGACACTTGGGAATTTTGCCGCCAGTGTGATCAAGTGGGCAATTCTGGCCATAGTTCTGGTCGCCGTTCTGGGGATCTTCGGGATAGAAGCCACCAGTATCGTCGCTATTCTGGGTGCTGCCTCGCTGGCTGTCGGGTTGGCACTTCAGGGTACGCTGAGTGATCTTGCGGCCGGTGTGATGTTGGTGGTTTTCCGGCCCTACAAGCTGGGACAGTATGTGGATATCGGTGGCTCGGCAGGAACCGTTATGGACCTGAGCCTGTTCACGACCGAGCTTGTGACCCCCGACAACGTGCAGATCATTGTTCCAAACGGTCGGGCATGGGGGTCGATCATCACCAATTATTCTGCCCATGACACACGACGTGTCGATCTGGTGTTTGGAATTGATTACGGGGACAGCGCAGATACCGCCATGCAGATCATTCTGGATGTGGCCAAGGCCGACCAGCGCATTCACAGCGACCCTGAACCCTGGGTGCGGGTCACGAATCTGGGTGACAGCTCGGTCGATCTGACTGCGCGGCTATGGTGTGCGGCAGCCGATTACTGGGACGTCAAGTTCGAGCTTACGAAAGTGGTGAAAGAGGCGTTTGACGCCAAAGGTGTTTCGATTCCGTATCCACATTCGGTCGAAATTCAAAAACAGGGGTGACGGCTGGCGCTCAATGATCTGACAGTCTTTCATACCGTCCGCGTATTGAAAAGGGCACCGCGTAGAAACGCGGTGCCCTTTTTTGTGAAAGCCGTCGGTTCGGTACCGAACGCGCCACCCTGAGAATTACCATCACCAGGCAACTTCAGGATAGGAGGCACTTACGATTTGACCACCACATTTGGCGAAACGACGTCGATGCCAAGGGCCTTGCCAACGGCATAGTAGGTCAGTTTGCCAGCATGAACGTTCAAACCTTCCAGCAAGTGCGGATCGTCCTGACATGCCTGTTTCCATCCCTTGTCGGCCAGCGACAGCATGAACGGCATCGTGGCATTGCCCAGTGCGATGGTCGAGGTGCGCGCAACAGCGCCCGGCATGTTGGCCACACAGTAGTGCATGATACCATCGACATTGTAGATCGGGTCGGCATGGGTAGTGGCTTTTGACGTTTCAAAGCACCCGCCTTGGTCGATGGCGACATCCACCAGTACTGCGCCGGGTTTCATCGTCGACAGTTGAGCACGCGACACCAGTTTCGGTGCGGCAGCGCCGGGGATCAGAACAGCACCGATGACCATATCAGCGTCCTGGATCAGTTCAGCGGTGGCGCCCGCTGTCGAATACTGGTTCTTGAAAGTTCCGCCAAAGACATCGTCCAGATAGCGAAGACGCGGCAGTGACCGATCCAGAACGGTGACATCAGCCCCCATTCCGGCGGCAATCTTGGCCGCATGTGTCCCGACGACGCCGCCGCCAATCACAACTACTTTGGCCGGGCCAACGCCGGGAACGCCGCCCATCAGAACCCCACGGCCACCATTTGCCTTCTGCAAGGTCCAGGATCCAACCTGAGGTGCCAGCCGACCGGCGACCTCGGACATGGGTGCCAGCAGCGGCAGACCGCCGTTAGCATCCGTTACGGTCTCATAGGCGATTGCGGTACAGCCCGACTCCAGCAGGTCGTGCGTCTGATCCGGGTCCGGAGCCAGGTGCAGATAGGTGAACAGCAACTGCCCTTCACGCAGCATCTTGCGTTCAACCGCCTGAGGTTCCTTGACCTTGACGATCATGTCAGCGGTGGCAAACACCTCTTCTGCGGTGTCAACGATTTGCGCGCCTGCTGCAACATAGGCGTCATTGTCGAAACCTGCGCCGATGCCTGCACCGGATTCGATCAGGACTCGGTGTCCGCGTGCAACCGCTTCCTGAGCGGCATTGGGCGTCATCCCGACGCGGAATTCCTGAGGTTTGATTTCCTTGGGGCAACCGATTTTCATTGGGCTCTCCGTTCATAAGCTGCTTAAATTATGTGCATTTCGTGGCGCAATTTCTGTGAAAGAAAACGTGCTAATGGACTTTTCTTTGGAAGAATTTCCCGTACTATTCAAAAAACTCGCAAAGGAATTGCAGGAATGAGCCTGGACACGACCGATCGAAAGATTCTGGCCGCACTTCAGAAGAATGGCCGGATGTCGAATTCCGAGTTGTCTGAACAGGTCAACCTGTCTCCGTCTGCGTGCCACCGCCGCGTTCAACGGTTGGAGGTTGACGGCTATATCCGCAACTACGTGGCTCTGCTGGATGCGCGGAAAATGAACGTGCCAACCACCGTTTTTGTCGAAATCACGTTACAAGGTCAGGCCGAAGAGGTTCTGGATGTGTTCGAAAAGGCGGTGGCCCGAATACCGGATGTGCTGGAGTGTCACCTGATGGCAGGTACCGCAGATTACATTCTGAAAGTTGTGGCGGAAAATACAGAAGATTTCGCGCGTATCCACCGGCAATACCTGTCGCGCTTGCCAGGGGTGGCGCAGATGCAAAGTTCATTTGCGTTGCGTACCGTGTTCAAGACCACGGCCTTGCCGGTCTGACCGTCATAATGGGCCGGGATAGGTGAACAGCAGCAGGTGGGTCAGGTTAAACCCGAAATGCATCGCAACAGGCACCCAGAGCCGACCGGTAGCATAATATCCCAACCCGCACCCCAGCCCGAGAAGGGCTGCGAATACTACAAGCGCGGGTCCTCCGCCGATATGCGCCAATCCAAACAGCAGGCTGGCGGAGACCAGACCGCCTGTTACTCCAAGGCGCGAGGTAATGGCCGACTGCAAGTAGCCGCGAAAGAACGCCTCTTCGGTAAGACAAGTCAGAAACAGGTTGGACAGGCAAAATACCATCCACCAATAAGGGGTTGAGAGGTCCAAGCGCACCGCGCCCAGCGATAGACCCAGCAGAAACAGGCCAGGCAAAATCAGCAAACCCGCTAGCAAAGGTATTATTCTGTTCTGGATTGCGCTGTTCAGCATTCCGGGACAGGCCAGAAGAACGGCAAAGAAGACCATGGGTTTGTCCAGATTCAGGTGCAGTGTGAAACTTGTGCTGAAAACACTTGCCTGCACCTGATCCAGCAGTTTCAAGTTGTTGAACCCTGGGAACAGATGTGCCCCCAATGCCAGGCACCACAGGATCAACAGCGTATGCCCTGCGATAGCGAGCAGACCTGTCTGGCGTGGGAGGAAGAAGGCCACGATCAGACCAAGCGCCACCGCCACGATTGCTGTCGGTGACATCAGCCCGGTAACCCAAGCAACACTGACGAACAGAACCAGCAGGGCAAACGCAAGGCCAGTTCGACGCACCATCGCCGCGACTTGCGCTGTGATCAGGATCAGCCAAGGCCAGGTGACCGGCAATGTCGAAAAGAAAAACGTCACGGCGTTCTCGTCTGAATTGTGGACTCAGTCATGCCGCACAAAAACAAGGCAATGCAAGCAACTAGGAAGCGCGCGACTGATGCCTTGTGTCTATTCTTGTGCTTGTATCCTTTGGGCCAGACGTACACATTCGGGTAAAAGACCATATACCCGTCCAGACCCTGATTTCCGATTGAGATTGCTGCAACGGATCGGCTTCAATTTATCTGATGACATCAGGCGGTTACACAGGCCCGATATGGTTCGAACCCGATGACTGAGAAGGAGCTGATCTTGGCTTACGAAAACGATGGGGGCACCAAGAACTGGCTTGAGGCCGAGTTGGAAGACACGCTGGACGAAGATTTCGAGATCGAGTTCAGCGAGCCTATGCTGTCGATGGAAGTCCGCAAAATCTATCGGGACCAGCACCCCGAAATGCTGGATCGCAAGGTCTATTTCCGAAACCTGCTGCGATTGCAGGCCGAGTTGATCAAGGTGCAGGATTGGGTGCAGCACACTGGTGCCAAGGTTTGTATCCTGTTTGAAGGCCGTGACAGTGCGGGCAAGGGGGGCGTGATCAAACGGATCACGCAGCGTCTGAACCCCCGTGTCGCCCGTGTGGTTGCTCTGCCAGCGCCCAGTCGCCGCGAGCAGAGCCAATGGTACTTTCAACGCTACGTGCCGCATCTGCCTGCCGCGGGTGAAATCGTCTTGTTCGACCGCTCGTGGTACAACCGGGCAGGGGTTGAACGGGTGATGGGCTTTGCGTCCGAGGATCAGGTCGAACAGTTCTTTCAGGACGTTCCCGAATTTGAACGGATGCTGGTCCGGTCAGGGATCATTCTGCTGAAATACTGGTTTTCGATCACGGATGAAGAGCAGCAACTGCGGTTCCTCATGCGTATTCACGACCCGATGAAACAGTGGAAACTGTCACCGATGGATCTTGAATCCCGTATTCGCTGGGAGGCGTATACGAAGGCCAAGGAAGACATGTTGTTCCGAACCAACATACCCGAAGCGCCGTGGTATATCGTTGAGGGTAATGACAAGAAACGCGAACGTCTGAATTGTATCGAGCATCTGTTGACAAGAATCCCCTACGAAGACGTGCCACAGGAAAAGGTCAATTTGCCGGACCGTCGGTACAATCCTGAATACGAGCGGCGGGTTTTGCCAGACGAGCTTTACGTTCCAAAGATTTACTGAGCAACGCATGCGAGGCCGGCAGGGCCGACCTCGCACAATTTCAAGTGATCAGGCCGCATCCATCATGCAGTCATGGGTGAAGATATTGATCATGAAGACATCGCAGCCATCGTCTTCGGCTGTTTGGGTGTCGACAGGCTCAATCTCGGTCTCCGGGGTGGTATCTAGGGTCGGCATGATATCGACGTCGTCGACATCTGCCACATCAGTGCCGTCATTCATGTCGTCGGCCCAATCAAACTCGTCAAACTGCGCTTGCAGGTTTTCAAGGAAGCTGGCGATTTCATCCAGAAAGGCCTGAATGTCAAAGCAGAAGGCTTCCGGCTCACCGCCATCCACGACTTCGGTATCGGGCGTTTCAGGTTGCGGTTCCCCGGTTTCGGTTACGTCAGTATCCGGCGCTTCAGGTTCCGGTTCTTCAGTTTCGGTTACGTCAGTGTCCGGTGTTTCGGGTGTTGGTTCCTCGGTACCGGGGGTTTCAGGTTCCGGTTCTTCGGTCTCAGTGACGTCGGTATCAGGCGATTCGGGGTCCGGTTCTTCCGTCTCTGTGACGTCGGTGTCCGGTGTCTCGGGTGTCGGCTCCTCAGTTTCGGGGGTCTCAGTCCCAGGCTCCTCGGTCTCGGTGACGTCAGTATCTGGGGTTTCGGTTTCCGGTTCCTCGGGCTCTGCAACTTCATCCGGTGTTGTCGGGGGAACGGGCGGCGCGTTTGTATTGCCGTTGTCCAGCATGACAGCCGCGTCGGTTGCGGCAAAGTTTTGCGTAACCATCACGGCATCGAAGCCCTGCATGTCACCGGTTTCGATCCCGATCCCGATATATTTGAAATCCGGGTTCAGGATATTGGCGCGGTGACCCGGACTGTTCATCAGGTTTTGATGCAACTGGGCGACATCGTCGCTGATACCCGGCGCGCCGCGTTCGGACTGCCATGCGATGTTTTCCCCGGTGCGCCAGCTTCCTTCAAGATCGAACCCCGCGTTTTGCATCCGCTGGGTTGCGCTGGAACCGCCTGAACCGGTGTGGCTGAAGGTGTCTGTATTCAGCATCCAGGTGCTGTGATCTTCGGACGAGTCGTTCAGCTGCGTTTCAAGTTGCAGCGGGTTGAGACCGCGGGACGTGCGCTCCTGGTTTATCAGCGCCAGCATCTCGCGTTCGTTTGTACTTGCAGTCGACATATTTGCCTCCGTTTGTGTTTGTGTCCTTGCGGACGGGCTCACTTAGAGGCGGGGACGTCGCGGGTGATAGAGGGCGGCGCAATTCAGGCGAGTTTTGGCGGCCCGATGCTACCGAGACGAGATTCGCTGCGCTGCAAAGCGCCGGGCAAAACACTGCCTGTACGGAAATGGCAGCTTGCCGCACAACCTGAACCACGAGTCGGCGGATTGTATCCGAGCCCTGAAACGACAAACCCCCGGGCCATGCCTCGGGGGTCGTCAAATAGTGTCATCCAAAGCTGGACGAAATCAAAGATCTCAGAGCAGACCTTCGCGCTGGGCTTTCTTGCGCGCCAGTTTACGGGCACGGCGAATCGCTTCAGCTTTCTCGCGCGCTTTCTTCTCGGACGGTTTCTCGAAATGTTGCTTGAGCTTCATTTCACGGAACACGCCTTCGCGCTGCAGCTTTTTCTTCAGGGCACGAAGCGCCTGATCGACGTTATTGTCGCGAACACTAACCTGCATGTGGTTGTCACCACCTTTCTAGATAGAGTTGCAAGGAAATTGCAGGAGTTGGCCGTATAGCAAAGCCGCCCTAACTTGTCTAGTACTGGACCTGACAACCGGAGAACCGTCATGACCACCACATATGAAGATGCAAAACGGCAGCTTTTGGACGCGATGCTGAACCATGTTCCTTTTGACGGCTGGTCGGAAACCAGCTTTCGCGCCTCGGTTTCCGATTGTGGTCTGGATGACGGTTTGGCACGTGCAATTTGCCCGCGCGGGGCGGTTGATCTGGCACTGGCCTTTCATGCGCGCGGCGATCAGGTGATGCTGGACCGCCTCAGGTCCGAGGACATGAGCGGTCTAAAATTCCGCGATAAGATTGCCGCTGCGGTCCGGTTCCGGTTGCAGGCTGTTGAAGACAAAGAACTGGTGCGCCGGGGCATGACGCTGTTTTCCCTGCCAGCATATGCGGCCGATGGAGCCAAGGCCTTATGGCAGACCTGCGACCTGATATGGGACGCGCTGGGCGATACGTCGGAAGATGTGAACTGGTATACCAAACGGGCAACCTTGTCGGGGGTCTATTCCTCGACCTTGCTGTTCTGGCTGGGTGATGACAGCCCTGACCATCAGCGCACGTGGGAGTTTCTGGATCGCCGGATCGCAAATGTCATGGAGTTCGAAAAGCTCAAGGCTCAGGTGCGTGACAACCCGGTGTTGAAACCCTTTCTTGCAGTTCCGAACTGGCTGGCGGGTCAGGTGAGGGCGCCGGCCAAGATGCGGGATGATCTGCCTGGCATGTTGAACCCTCGAAAGTAACGCGTCTTGGTGCTGGGCCTTGCCTCTGATGCCTGTTAGGCATTGGGCAAAGGAGGTGCCTATGACCCAGATGATGCGTGCTGTTGAGATCTCTCAACCGGGTGGTCCCAATGTTTTGCAGCTGACCGAACGTCCTATCCCTAAGCCGGGGGCCGGACAGGTTGTATTGAAAGTGGCCTATGCCGGGGTGAACCGCCCCGACGCTTTGCAACGCGCGGGCGCTTACGATCCGCCGCCGGGCGCCAGTGACCTGCCGGGGCTTGAAGCTTCGGGCGAAGTGGTCTCGGTCGGTGTGGGGGTCGAAGGACTGTCTGTCGGTGATCAGGTCTGCGCACTGCTGCCCGGCGGTGGCTATGCGGAATACGTTTCGACCCCAGCGGCTCATTGTTTGCATGTGCCCGCGGGTATGGGAATGAAAGAGGCAGCGTGTCTTCCCGAGACCTTCTTCACAGTCTGGTCCAACGTGTTCATGCGTGGCGGGTTGAGGGCAGGTGAACGTTTTCTGGTTCACGGTGGGTCCAGCGGTATTGGTACGACGGCAATCCAACTGGCCAATGCCTTTGGCGCGCGCGTTTTCGCCACGGCTGGCTCGGATGAGAAATGTGAGGCTTGCATCAAGCTGGGCGCCGAAAAAGCGATCAATTATCGCGATGAGGATTTCGTAGCAGCCATGCGCGCCGAAGGTGGGGCAAACCTGATCCTCGATATGGTCGGCGGTGATTACATCCCCCGCAACGTCAAGGCCCTGGCCGAAGATGGGCGGCTGGTGCAAATCGCGTTTCTGCAAGGGCCTGTGGTCGAGCTGAACTTTGCCCTGATGATGGTCAAGCGCCTGACCCTGACCGGCAGCACATTGCGCCCACAAAGTGATCTGGCCAAGGCGCAAATCGCGCAGGACCTGCGCGAAGCTGTCTGGCCTCTGTTGGATGCCGGAAAAGTTGCGCCCGTGATGGACAGCGAGTTTGATCTGACCGAAGCCGCCGCCGCCCATGCGCGCATGGAAAGCTCGGGTCATATTGGCAAGATTGTTCTGAAGATCGCGGGTTGAGTTTAGAATGCGCGGGCGTGTCCCGCGCGTTCACGCAACGGCGCGGCGATACAGATGCCACGTGGCATGACCCAGAACGGGCATCACCACGATAAGCCCCAACAGCAGTGGCAAAGCCCCCAGGAACAAAAGCACCGCTACGATGAATCCCCAGGTCAGAATGACGCCGGGGTTGTGACGCAGCACCCTGAATGATGTCACAACAGCAACCGGCAGGCCTACTTTACGGTCCAGCAGCAAGGGAAAACTGACGACGCTGATCGCCAGTGCGCAAAGCGCAAAAACGAATCCAACCGCTGTTCCAACAATGACCATCGTCCAGCCCGCGGAGGTCGTGAACACCTGCGTGGCAAATGCGCTGAGCGACGCTGGAACCTCGGGGCCCATCGTGTAGGTGTGAATGCTTTGTGCCACCATCAGCCAAAGCAGCAGCAGCATCACAAGGTAAAACCCCAAAACCAGAATTGCTCCGAATGACGGCGAGCGGAGCACACCAAATGCGTCCAGCCAGTGAACCTCGCTGCCCTGTTCACGCTTGCGGCTGATCTCATAGAGGCCCACGGCCGCAACTGGCCCGATCAGCGCGAAGCCAGCGACCAGAGGGGCCAGAAGCGGAACCAGGTTGGCATTCAGGGCAAAGCCGAACATCAAAAGCCCGGCAACCGGGTAAACCAGGACAATGAACACCACATCCGCTCGGGTTTCGAGAAAATCCTGATACCCCGCCCTCAGGCAGGCGCGTAGGTCTTGCAGGGTCAAGGTCTGCACCATTGGCACTTGCGTTGGATCTGCACTGCCAAGTTGCGAGACGCTTTCTGTGACGTGGTCACCTGTGGCGCCCAGAGCCTGGGCCGCCCAGCTGATCGGGTTTCCGATTGTCTTAGCCATTTCTTCACCCTTCCCTGGCGAGACTTGCGCCGCGGAACGGATCCGGCATTCAGTTGCCCGTGGCCGGCCCAACCGGCAACGCCATGCCTCAGTATAACATAAATTTGCGAAATCTGGATCAATACTCCGGCATCGGACGGATTGCCGTGTGTCACAGTCATGTTAGCTTGATGGCAGGCAAGAGGAGGTCAGGATGCAGAAAACAGCGAAAACGGTTGTGATTCACGAATTTGGTGGGCCTGAGGTTTTGCGGATCGAAGACAGGCCTGTAGGTGATCCCGGTCCGGGTGAGATACGTATTCGGCATCAGGCCTGCGGGTTGAACTTCATCGACGTATATCAACGCACCGGCCTGTATCCCCTTGACCTTCCCCATGCTTTAGGCATGGAGGCCGCAGGTACCGTTGAGGCGGTTGGGGAAGGGGTAACGCATCTCAGACCGGGGCAGCGGGCCGCTTACGCCGCAGCCCCGCCCGGTGCTTATTGTGAGGCGCGCGTGATGCCCGCTGCGCAGGTTTGCCCGCTACCGGATGGCATCACATTCGAAGCCGGTGCAGCGATGATGCTGAAAGGTCTGACGGTTGAATACCTATTTCACCGGACCACACCATTGAAACGGGGTGATACGGTCCTGTTCCATGCGGCAGCTGGCGGGGTCGGGCTGATCGCATGCCAATGGGCTAAATCCGAAGGCATCACCTTGATCGGAACGGCGGGGAGTGACGAGAAATGCAGCCTTGCGCGGTTTAACGGGGCCGCGCATTGCATCAATTACAGGTCCGAGAATTTCGCAGAACGCGTGGCTGAGATTACAAAGGGTCAGGGCGTAGACGTGGTGATGGACTCGGTCGGAGCGGACACGTTCGAAGGATCACTGGATTGCCTGAAACCGCTGGGCATGATGATTTCCTTCGGCAACGCCTCGGGCCCGGTTCCACCGTTCAACCTTGGGGTTCTGGGCCAGAAAGGCTCGCTCAAGATCACCCGGCCCACGTTGTTTACTCATATCGCGGATCATGCGGTGTGTCAGGCAATGGCACGTCGCCTGTTTGGCAAAGTCGAGGGGGGTGAGGTCAAAGTCCATGTCGATCAGCGTTTTGCCTTGGATCAGGTTGCTGATGCGCATCGTGCGCTTGAGGCGCGGCAAACGACTGGCAGCACAATTCTGGACCTGTAACTCTGGACCTGTAACGCAGTATCCAAACGATATTGCCCATTGAATTGGGACACTTGATGCGCTGAATGGGAAGGGCAAGAGGTCTTCAATAACATACGGCGGCGGAAAACCCGCCGCCGCTGTGCCTGAAATAATCAGGTTTTACTGCGATTGCAGCTCTGCCGGGGATTTTTCAGCAATCGTTTCCCAGTTTGCGCTCGCGCTTTCGATGAAACCCGGGATGTCGCCTTCCCAGCGCTCCTGAATGTCTTTGGACAGGTTCAGATACAGCTTGTTGTCAACGATCTTCCAGTGGTTCGGGTCGCCGTCGAATTTAAAGCCCATGGCCGCGCCGAAGGCACAATAGCCGCCATATGCGGGCAGATATGCATCAGGATTGGCTTCAAAGGCTACTTTGTTTTCTTCCGACGAAAACCGGTACAGTGCAGCATCGTGCAATGCAGTAATGCGGTAATCGCCCTTGGTCGCTTCGCCAGCGGTGAAGTACGCCACCGGATCATAGCCCTGCATGGCCAGACCAGTCGAGCTTGCGTTGATTTCGACGCCAGCCGCCAGCGCGGAGGTTGCCAACGTGACAGACAGTGCCACGCCACTGATCAGAGATTTAAACTTGTTCATTGCTTCACCTTTCGTGAAATGAGCCCGTTCAGCACCGCAATAATTGCCGCCGTAAGGCCCAGATTGTTGTCCTGTGTGGCCCGTAATTGACCGTCACGATAGCGATTTGGGAAGCGGGCTGATCACGTTCAAAACAATGAATTGTGATTGTGCGCAGGTGATAGAGCCACTGTTCTTTTTTGCCGAGCCGCCTCAGGTATCCGGCGTTAGGTTCAGGACAAATGCGATGACTTTGTGTGCGGGCATTTCACAGGGTCGAAGCAACGCGCCGCTGCCCTGGGTCTGATACAGGTTCAGGCTGATATAGTCGGTTCCGCCTAGCTCGTGCGCGATCAGCTTGTGGGATTTACCACGCGCCATTTGTTGACGCACAACAACATAGCGTCGACCGCCGGAGGTTCCGGTGAAACTGCCCAACGGCAGTGCAAAAAGGGCAGACAGAAACGCGTCTGACGCGGTCACGGTTTTCCGATTCTGGGTTCCGTTCCGGCCTTGATCCGCGCAACGTTCGAGCTGTGCCGCCAGTAGACAAGAAGTGTCAGAATTATCCCAAGGATAAATGTAGTCCCGTTTGTCAGCAACAACACCCAGGTTGTGGAAAGCGCAGCGGCTGCCAGTGCACCAACCGAGGATATCCGCCAGATTGCCGCCGCGACCAGCCAGGTGAGGCAGCAGGCAACACCAACGCGCCAATCCAGTGCTAGCCAAAGCCCCAGAAAGGTCGCCACGCCCTTGCCACCCTTGAAGCTCAGCCAAACCGGAAAGCAATGGCCCAGAAACGCCAAAAGTGCAGCAACCTGGGCCGCATCTTCACCCGCATAGGCACGTGCAATCAGAACGGCCGCCGCGCCTTTACCAGCGTCAAACAGCAAGGTCAGCGCCGCAGCGGCCTTGTTGCCGGTGCGCAGGACATTTGTCGCCCCGATATTGCCGGACCCGATCTCGCGCAGATTTCCCAATCCCATGATCTTGGCCAGCAACAAGCCGAAGGGAATGGAGCCCATCAGGTATCCAACCACCGCCCATTGGAGCAGTTCGCTAGTCGAGTTGTCGATTGGGGGCATCAGGGTCTCCGGAACACTTCATTACCTGCTACATAGGTCGAAATGACCTTACCTTGCATCCGCTGGCCGTCAAATGGAGTGTTCTGAGATTTTGATTTTAGTGCAAACCGATCAAGCACAAAAGGCACATCCGGGTCGAACAGAACCAGATCGGCTGGCGCGCCTTTCGACAGGCGACCGCTGTCCAACCCAAGCCGCTTGGCCGGGTTAAGGGCCATGGCCCGAAACAGCGTCGGCAGATCCAGCTGGCCCGCGTGATACAGGCGCAAGGCCGCGGGCAGAAGCGTTTCCAGTGCGACCGCACCCGAGGCCGCTTCTTCAAACGGCAGGCGCTTGCTTTCTTCGTCCTGAGGGGTGTGCATCGAGCTGATGATATCGATCAGCCCGGTGCGAACGGCTTCGATAACCGCTTGCCTGTCGTTTTCTGATCGCAGCGGCGGCTTGACCTTGAAGAAGGTGCGATAGTCGGCCACGTCAAGCTCGTTCAACGTCAAGTGGTGGATCGACGTCCCTGCGGTTATGTCCAGCCCATTGTGCTTGGCGCGCTCCAGTGCAGGCAGCGCCCGGGCCGTGGTGATCTGGTCGGCGTGATAGGCGGCGCCGGTCATCTCCAACAGGGCAATGTCGCGGTCCAGCCCCATCCGCTCTGCCATCGGTGACACTGCGGGTAGGCCGCGCAATGCGGCGAACTTTCCGCTGGTCGCCGCGGCCCCGGCGCTCAGCCCCGGCTCTTGCGGGTGGGCTATCACAAGCGCGCCACAGGACTTCGCATAGGTCAGGGCGCGGTAAAACACCTTGGTATTGGTGATGACGTGATCACAATCGGTGAAGGCGATCGCGCCCGCGTCCAACAAAAACCCGATTTCGGTCATCTCGCGCCCTTCGCGCCCTTTGGTCAGGGCAGCCATCGGCAGAACATTGACCGGCGCATCGGCCTGCGCCCGACGTGTCGCGAATTCCAGCGTTTCCGGTGTGTCGACTGCTGGCATAGTATCTGGTCGGGTGACAATCGTCGTGACACCGCCAGCCGCGGCAGCAAGTCCTGCTGACCGATAGCTTTCCTTATGACGTTCACCGGGTTCACAGACCTTGACGCCAATATCGATGATGCCAGGGGCGAGGCACTTGCCGTTGCAATCTACGATATGCCCCTCCGTACTCGGAGCAATTCCTTCGCCTCGGGCGGTAATCCGGCCATCGTTCACCTGCAACCAGCCAGTTGACTCTGCTCCCGCTTCGGGGTCGATCAGGCGTGCGTTGGTGAAAAGAACGGTATTCATGGAACAGCCCTTTCGATGGCGGCCTTCGTGGCGGCGGGATCGGCCTGATACTTGATCAGGTGTTTGTCTCCGCCCTTGGTAACGACTTGCACGAAACTGCCCATGGTTTTGACCGCCTCGATCTGATTCAGCGCAACTTTTCGCTCGCCGGGACCGGTCAACAAAGTGTCGGTCATCTTCCAGTTTGCGGCCAGTTCTTCCGATGCCAGATACCACGCGCGGATGCCGATAGCGGCGAGGCCAGCAGGTGCTCCGGTCCAGACATAAGGGTTGCCGGTCAACCACAACACAGCCATTGCACCGGCCATGGCAGCGGCCGCAAGCCACGCATTGGTGCGGATATACGCGCCCTTGTCCGGGGCAAAGACTACAGGATCAGCCATAGAATCCCTCCGGTGATCAAAAGTACTACCAATGCCATAACAGCCGAGCCTATGCGGAGCGGTTTGTTGTCAACCGGCGCGGTTTGCGGGGCCGAGAAAGGTCTGGCGCTTTCGGTTTCGATCGTTCCGCCGGTCCAATTGGTTGCCTCTTCCGTGTAAAGGCCCGTCAGGTGCAGCCGGGGATCGGGCTCAAGTGTCATGGTCTGGTCTTTGAACGCTGCGCTGCGCAGGACCATGACCCATCCGCCGATCTGCGCCAGCGCGGCACGGTCCAACTGATCCTCGGACACGCCACACCCTTCGTACAGATAGCCGTAAAGCCCAAGTTCCTCGAGGTCGGACACCGGAAAGACGTCGATCTGCTCGGGGTCCAGCCCGTCGACGCCAAGCACCTGATCGGCGGCACCCGGTTCGCGCAGGAACTTTGCCTCTTCTGGGCGCATGTCCAGCGTGAACAGGCGCAGGACGCCGCGTTCATGGGGGGCGACCTTCAGATTGTTCATGCAACCTCGCGCAGGTTGCGGGCCAGAAGGTCCATGGCGGCCATGCGGACAGCGACCCCCATCTCCACCTGCTCCTGTATAACGGATCGATTGATGTCATCAGCCAGGGTTCCGTCGATCTCAACCCCGCGGTTCATTGGGCCGGGGTGCATGACAATGGCATCGGGTTTGGCCAGCGCCAGTTTTTCCGCATTCAGGCCGTACCGGTGGTAGTACTCGCGTTCTGACGGGATGAAGCCCCCATCCATTCGTTCTTTCTGAAGGCGCAGCATCATGACCACATCGACGTCTTTGAGGCCTTCGTTCATGTCGTCATATACCTCGGCCCCGAACTCGGCGAATTGCGACGGCACGAGTGTGGGCGGGCCGATCAGACGAATGCGGTTTTCCATCTTGCCCAGCAGGATCAGGTTCGAGCGTGCAACACGGGAGTGCGCGACATCGCCGCAAATGGCGATGTTCAGACGGTGCAGGCGACCTTTTGCGCGGCGGATCGTCAGCGCGTCCAGTAGCGCTTGTGTCGGATGTTCATGCCGCCCGTCGCCTGCGTTCAGAACAGCACAGTTGACCTTTTGCGCCAGCAAATCGACCGCGCCTGAATGCGGGTGACGCACCACCAAAAGGTCGGGATGCATCGCGTTCAGAGTCAGCGCAGTGTCGATCAACGTCTCGCCCTTTTTGATCGAACTGGCCTGCATCGCCATGTTCATCACGTCCGCGCCCAGACGCTTGCCAGCCAGTTCGAAGCTTGCCTGCGTTCGGGTTGAGTTTTCAAAGAACATGTTGATCTGGGTCAGCCCCGACAGCACGTCCGAATGTTTGGTCGACTGGCGGTTCATGTCGACATAGGTTTCGGCCAGGTCGAGAATTTCGGTGATATCGGATTGCGACAGATGCTCGATGCCAAGAAGGTGACGATGGGCGAAACGCATGGGCGGGCTCCTGTCTGACAATCGGGCCGCTTATAGAAAGCCACGCGGTGCAAAGCAACCTAAGGATCAGAACCCTCTGGCAGTTTTTCGCAGCCGCCTTCGGGCAGACATTGTTCACCCGGTTTGCACCATTTGCCGTATCCGCAGTCGATGGCTTTGATCGGCACGCAACCCTGATGGTCCGAGCATTTGAATCCCGGACGGCACTGCGAGCCTGTTTCTTCGCACAGGAACCATCCCGGACGGGAACAACCCCCACCCGGCAGACAGAACGAGCCTCGCGCACAAGTTCGGCCATCCTTGCATATCGTAGGAGGGGCTGTACCCGGATCTGGTGTGATCCGTTCACATTCGCCGCGCCCATTGCAAAAACTGTCACCGGGGCAATCCAGACGCGATGTGCATTTGTTCACGCCTGCGGGTGCACAACGCGCTCCTCCCGCTACGCAGCGTTCAAACGGGCCGCAGCTGCGCCCGCCACCGCAATAGGTGCCGCCCAGCGGTATGCAGTGCCCATCAAAGCTGCATCTTTGACCGCCGGAACAGCAGGTGGTGCCGCATTTGAACTGGCCCGCACGGCACTGGCCCTGTGCATTGTGGAACGTCGCCAATGCCGGATTGCCGGTAAGCACCAGCCCAAGCCCGATCAGGAGGATTCGCAAGGTTCTGAGCATCGTGCCCTGATGGTCGGCGCGACAGAGCGACCGATCAAGCCCAATTCGCTTTCCATCAGCCCTCAGGCGGGTAAATTATCCATATGGAATCGGGCTTGGACTATTACTCTGCACGGGCCTTGCTGGAATGGCAGGTCGAACTGGGCGTGACCGAGGCAATCGGGGACGCTCCGGTTGATCGATATTCGGTGCCGGACACGTCACCAAAGCCCAAGAAGGCAGAGGTTGCGGCAGCCATCCCGTCAAAGCCCAGGCAGACCGACCCGGTAACGGTTGCGCAAGCAGCGGCCAAGGGGGCGGGGTCACTGGATCAGCTGCGCGATGCGATGGAGGCTTTTGATCACTGCGAGCTGAAGCGCGGGGCGCGGCAGTTGGTTTTTGCTGATGGAACGCCCGGTGCGCGGGTGATGATCATCGGTGAGGCGCCGGGCCGCGACGAAGACCGCGAGGGCAAGCCCTTTGTCGGGCGCGCGGGCCAGTTGCTGGATCGCATGTTGGCCGCGATTGATCTGGATCGCAGGCAGAACGTCTATATCACAAACGTGCTGCCATGGCGGCCCCCACAGAACCGTGACCCAAAGCCCGAAGAAATCGGGATGATGAAGCCCTTCCTGGAACGTCACGTGGCGCTGGCCCGGCCCGAGGTTCTGGTGGTGATGGGCAATATCAGCTGTCAGGCCGTTCTGGGCAAGCGCGGGATTACCCGATTGCGCGGCCAATGGGATCAGGCGATGGACCTGCCCGTGATCCCGATGTTTCATCCAGCTTATTTGCTGCGCCAGCCGCAAATGAAGCGGCAGGCCTGGGCTGACCTGCTGGAGTTGCAAGCCCGGCTGCGAGGTGAGTCATGAAGGTCTTGGCGTTTTCCGATCTTCATATGGCGCGCAACCGCGCCGCTGATCTGGTGGCGGCCAGCGCTGATGCCGACCTGGTTATCGGCGCAGGGGATTATTGCAATATGCGGCAGGGTCTGGATGAGGCGATGCAAATGCTTTCGGGCGTTTCAGCGCCGCTGGTCCTGATACCCGGGAATGCAGAAAGCGCAGAGGATCTGGGCAAAGCTGTGCCCGAGGGTGTGCATGTTCTGCATGGAACGGGAATGACGGTGGATGGATTGCGCCTGTTCGGGCTTGGCTACGGTGTTCCACCCACACCGTTTGGTGATTGGTCCTGTGATCTGACCGAGGGTGAGGCCGCCGAACTGCTGGCGCGCTGCAGCGGAGCAGATATCCTGATTTCGCACTCACCGCCCAAGGGCCATGGGGATGTGACCTCGCAAGGCATGGCTGTGGGCTCGATCGCTGTTCGGAACGCGATCGAGCGGATACAGCCCCGTTTCACGTTTTGCGGCCATATTCACGACAGCTGGGGATATCGCGGCTCGATCGGCCGAACCCGTATCGCCAACCTTGGTCCCAAGGTAAACTGGTTCGAGGTCGCCGTATGATTGAGTTGGTAACGCTGCTTGCCTTCATTCCCGCCGCGCTGGCGCTGAACCTGACACCGGGCGCGGATATGATGTTCTGTTTCGGTCAGGGCCTGCGATCAGGTCCGCGCGCCGCAATTGCCGCAAGTGCCGGGATTTCCGCGGGTGGAATGATACAGGTCCTTCTGGCTGGGCTGGGCCTCGGCGCGGCGGTTGCGGCCTTGCCATGGCTGTTCGATGTCATTCGCTGGGTTGGTGTTGCATACCTGTTGTATCTTGCCTGGGGTGCTGTTCGAAATGGCGCAGTGTCGGCCGAGGCCCCCGTCAAACCGGCCCGGTTGTCCTTTCGGGATGGGATGCTTGTCAATCTGACGAACCCCAAGGTTATTCTGTTCGTTCTGGCCTTTATCCCGCAATTTGTGGACCCGTCGCAGGGGTCGGTCCTGATGCAGTTTTTGATCTTCGGCACAATCATCGGCATCGGTGGGTTCGTCGTGAACGGGCTGGTTGGTGTTTTCGCCGGAAGCGCGGGGCGCCATCTGGTCTCGAATCCGCGCGCCTCACGTATTCTGGGCTGGATTACAGGGGGCATTTTTGCGGCCCTTGCGGTCCGGCTTGCCATTCTGGAAAGGGCCTGACACCACATGTCGCGCATTGACGAAACCATGGAGTTCATCCCGGTTAAGATCGCCGTACTGACTGTTTCGGATACCAGATCGATGAAAGAGGACCGCTCGGGTCAGACATTGGTGGACCGGATTGAAAAGGCTGGCCATGTCGTCGCGGATCGGAGAATAATTCGGGACGAGCGCAAACAGATCGCAGAGCAGTTACGCGCGTGGGTGGCGGACGAACAGATCGACGTCGTGATTTCGACCGGCGGCACGGGTCTGACTGGGCGCGATGTCACCGTCGAGGCGCACCGCGATGTCTATGAAAAAGAGATCGAAGCCTTTGGCACTGTCTTCACGATCATCTCGATGGAGAAGATCGGAACTTCGGCGGTGCAGTCGCGGGCGACGGGGGGCGTTGCGGGGGGGACATACCTGTTCGCCTTGCCCGGCAGCCCGGGGGCCTGCAAGGACGCGTGGGACGGTATTTTGGAAAAACAGTTCGATTATCGCCATCGCCCGTGCAATTTTGTGGAAATAATGCCCAGATTGGACGAACATCTGCGACGGAAGTAGACTGGTCATACGTTCCATTCCGTATAACCGCCTTGTGGCTTGGCATATTTCCTGATCCAGCTACATGTTGTGGACGGCAGCGTGGTGCAACCGGGGTAACTGATTGATGCGATTTCTGCGGCATAGTCTTGTCGGTATTTTTCTGGCGTTTCTGGCGCTGGCTTTGTTGTTCGTTGCCGTGCAGATGATCGTGGGGGCCGTTCAGGAGGCTTTGACGCACGATAACGCGACACCGCCCTCGCGAGAAAGGATCTTTGCTGTTGCGGTTCGGCCTGCCGAGGCGGAAACCGTCACCCCATATCTTGAAGCTTTCGGAGAGGTTCAAAGCCGCCGCAGGCTGGAGCTGCGTGCGGCGCTTGGAGGTCGCGTTGTCGCGCTGGCAGAAGACTTTGAAGATGGTGGAATTGTTGAGGCTGGCGAAGTGCTGGTCGAACTGGATCCGGCAGATGCGCAATCTGCGCTGGATCGGGCAAAGTCCGATCTCTTGGACGCCCAATTTGAAGAGCGAGATGCAGAACGCTCGTTGCTGCTGGCGCAGGACGAGCTGAAATCGGCCGAGGCTCAGGCGGAACTGCGGGAAAGGGCGTTGCAACGCCAACGGGATCTGGAATCACGGGGCGTGGGGGCCGCCGCCAGCGTGGAAGAGGCCGAACTGGCCGCAGCATCATCGCAACAGGCCGTTCTGGCGCGGCGTATTGCGCTGGCACAGGCTGAATCCCGTGTGGATCAGGCATCAACCCTGTTTGCCCGAGCCATGATAGCACTGGAAGCTGCGGAGCGCGATCTGGGCGACATGACAATCCGGGCGGGCTTTGGCGGCACTTTAACGGATGTTACGCTTGTGGAAGGGCGGCTGGTATCTGCAAATGAAAAGCTTGCTGAACTGGTTGATCCCAACGACTTAGAGGTGGCGTTTCGGGTGTCGACCGCGCAATATGTGCGGCTTCTGGATGGCGGCGATCGTCTGATCAATGCGCCGGTCACCATATCTCTTGAAGTCACAGGGACCGATCTGACCGCAATTGGCCAGATTAGCCGCGATAGCGGGTCTGCCGGTGAAGGCCAGACCGGGCGGTTGATCTATGCCCGCCTGCAAGAGGCATCGGGGTTTAAACCTGGAGATTTCGTTACGGTTTCAGTTCAGGAACAGCCCCTTGCCGGAGTTTACCGACTGCCGTCTTCGGTCCTTGATGCATCCGGAACAGTTCTGGTTCTTGGCCCTGATGACCGATTGGAAAGTCTGCCGGTTCAGCTCATCCGCCGCCAGGGGGATGAAGTTCTGCTGCGGGGCGACGGGTTGGAAGGGCGTGAGGTCGTCGTCGGACGAACCCCCCTGCTTGGGTCGGGCGTGCGTGTTCGGCCCCTGCGGCTTGAGGCGGGTGCAGACCCCGGAATGGTCGAGCTGACGGACGAGAAACGCGCCGAACTTGTAGCTCAAGTCGAGGCGAACAGTGCGATGCCACCGAAGGAAAAGACGAAGGTTCTAACCCGGCTGCGCGAAGCTCGAGTGCCGACATCTTTGGTGCGCAGTATTGAAACCAGGGCTGGGGGATAAACGCCATGATGCGCGAGATACCTGGCGCGGCGGGTGGCCTTCTCAGTTATTTCACGCGGCATCGGACAGTTGCCAACCTGCTGTTGCTTGTCATGCTGGTTCTTGGCGCGGCGGCAATCCCGAACATGCGTGCACAGTTCTTTCCGGACGTCATTCTGGAACGCGTCGATGTATCCGTAACCTGGGATGGTGCCGGGCCCGAGGACATGGACGCCGGGATAGTGCAGTTGCTGGAACCTGCGCTGCTGGCCGTCGAAGGGGTGACCAGTACCGAGGCTTCCTCGCATCCGGGCTGGACCCGTATCAGGCTGGAATTCGAACCCAACTGGGATGTGTCCCGCGCTGTTGAGGAAGTCCGGACCGCCGTAGACGCTGTCACAGATCTGCCGGAAGACGCTGAGGAGCCCAAGATTCAACGTGGTGCGTGGCGTGATCGGGTGACGGATGTGGTGATCACGGGGCCGACCGATACTGCTCAGCTGGCTAAGCTGACGGATGAGCTTATCAATCGTTTATTCGCATCAGGTGTGACCCGCACGACAATCCGGGGTATTGCCGCACCGCGCATCGTTGTCGAGGTCACCACCGCTCAGTTAATCGCAAACGATATAACGATGGCCGAAATCGCGGCAGCGATAGGTGCCGAAGTCAATACGGACCCCGCTGGCAATGTCGAAGGCGCGGGTGCTCGTGTCCGGGCGGGAACTGAGAAACGCACGCCGGAACAGATCGAAGGCATCGCGCTGCGGACGAACGAAGATGGGTCGAAACTGAAGGTTGGTGACATTGCCAGAATTTGGGTAGAAGGCGTCACCCGCGACCGCAGCTATTATGTGGGCGACAATCCCGCCATGTCGATCAGAGTGGACCGGTCGAACCTGGGCGATGCGATAGGTATTCAGCACACGGTCGAGGACGTTGCCCGCGAGATGCAGGCCAGCCTGCCTGAAGGTGTGAAAATTGATCTGATCCGCACCCGGGCGCAAGCAATTACCGACCGGTTGAACATCCTCGTGGATAACGGGCTGATGGGGCTGGGGCTTGTTGTCATCTTGTTGTTCCTATTTCTCAATGCGCGCATTGCGTTTTGGGTTGCTGCGGGCATTCCGGTGGCGATGTCGGCGGCGATTGCACTGATGTATCTGGGCGGTCTGTCGCTGAACATGGTTTCACTGTTTGGTCTGATCATTACGTTGGGGATCGTTGTAGATGATGCCATTGTCGTGGGGGAGCACGCTGATTTTCGCTCCCGCCGATTGGGCGAGACACCAGTGGAAGCCGCAGAGCGCGCCGCGCGTCGAATGGCAATGCCGGTTCTGGCCGCCACGGTAACGACGGTGATTGCGTTTTTCGGCCTGACCTTGGTTGGAGGACGTTTCGGAGAGCTGATCCGCGATATCCCTTTCACGGTGATCGCAGTTCTGGTTGCATCGCTGGTGGAATGCTTCCTGATCCTGCCCAATCACATGGCGCATGCAATTGCGCATTCGGCCAAGGAACACTGGTACGATCTGCCGAACCGCGTCGTCAATCGTGGCTTTCGTTGGGTTCGGGATCACTTGTTCCGCCCGCTTATCGCCTGGGTGATCTGGGCGCGTTATGTGGTGGCCGCGCTGATGATCGCCATCCTGGCCAGTCAGGTCGCATTGTTCATTCGTGGCGACGTGAACTGGCGGTTCTTCAACGCACCTGAACGCAGTTCGGTCAGCGGCGGGTTTATTATGCGCGAAGGGTCGACCCGGTCAGATACACTTGAGATGATGCGCATTCTACAGGATGCAACCAACGAACTGGGCCGGATCTACGAAGAGCGTCATGGCCGAAATCCAATTGACTATGTCCTGGCTGAAGTTGGTGGCAATGCCGGGCGTGCGCTTGCTGCGGCTGACGGCAAGGGCGGCAGAGTGTTAGGGGGTATTTCGATTGAATTGATCGACGCCGATCTGCGCCCATATTCGAGTTTTGAGTTTGTGGGCGAGCTACAGGATTTCGTACCGCGTCACCCCAAGGTCGAAGTGATCAGCTTCCGCGGTTGGCGGTCCGGCCCCGGCGGCGATGCAATCGATGTGCAATTTTATGGCTCAGACGTAAATGTCCTGAAAGCCGCATCTGAAGATCTGCAAACTGCGCTGTCGAAGTTTCCTGAAGTTTCGGCGCTTGAGGACACTTTGGCATATGACAAGGAAGAGTTTCTTCTTGACCTGACGGCACAGGGTCAGGCGCTGGGCTTTCGGATCGAAACGCTGGGGCGGGCTTTGCGCAACCGTTTGAACGGGATTGAGGCCGCAACCTTCCCCGACGGGCCGCGCAGCGCCGAGATCCGTGTCGAACTGCCCGAAGGTGAACTGACAGCAGATTTTCTGGAACGAACTCTGATGCGTTCTCCTGATGGGGTCTATGTACCGCTGGCTGATATCGTTTCGGTCGAGCGCAAGTCCGGGTTTTCGACGGTCCGGCGTGAAAACGGCCTGAGGGTGGTTTCGGTAACAGGCGATATTTCGGAAGACGATCCGGCACGGGCCGCCGAAATTGAACGCGTGATGCAGGACGAGATCCTTCCCAATATCGCGGCCGAAAAGCAGGTTGAGTGGCGCATGTCGGGTCTGAGCGAACAGGAAAACGAATTCCTGTCCGAGGCCCGCAACGGTTTGATCCTTTGCCTGACCGGTATTTATCTTGTACTGGCCTGGGTTTTTGCCAGCTGGACACGACCCCTTGTGGTTATGGCGATTATTCCCTTTGGCCTGGTTGGGGCGATTTGGGGCCACTACATCTGGGAGGTGCCGCTGAGCATGTTCACGGTTGTCGGGCTGCTGGGCATGACAGGGATCATTATCAACGACTCGATCGTTTTGGTGACCACGATCGACGCATACCAGCAGGATCGCGGGTTGATTCCGTCAATTCTGGATGGCACGGCGGACAGGTTGCGACCTGTCATGCTGACCACGCTGACGACGGTTCTTGGCCTTGCGCCCTTACTATATGAAGGCTCTCAACAGGCGCAATTCTTGAAACCGACTGTAATCACACTGGTCTACGGGCTTGGTTTCGGAATGTTGCTGGTGTTGGTTCTTGTACCTGCCTTGCTGGGAATTCTTAATGACGTGGCACGTCCGATGACAGCCATGCGCCGTGCTGCACGGGCCCCTGACAAGGTTGTTCGTGGCGCGTTGGCCGGAACCGGCGTGATACTTGGGATCTGGTTTGCCTTGACGATGATCTGGCCCGCTGTCAACGGTGCACCGCTTGCCATGCTACAAAGCCTTTATCCCGGTGATGATGGCATTGCCGCATTGAAAATGGGGCTGGGCGCGTTTGTTGCCGGCGCTGTACCGATTGTGATTCTAAGCATTGCTGCCTCAGGTATACTCTATGGTCGCCTCACGAAATCGGCAGGTACTTAAACCGCAAGCAAGGCATATTCCAAAAGCTCAATGACCCGCGCGCTCATGGGCAGGTTGCCCTGGCGTATCTGATCGATGGGAAACCACCGGGCATCAAGTGCGTCGTCACCGGCCCTCGGCGTGCCCGAGCGATACTGACATGCGACCCCGACCAGCAGGTAATGGGACACGACCAGCCCATCTGGGGTTCGGCGCAGAAGGTCCAGATTGTTCAGATAATGTGACGGTTGCGCGATCACCGAGGTTTCTTCCAGCAATTCGCGTTGCGCCGCTTCCAATACGGTTTCACCCCATTCGACACGGCCACCGGGAAACCCCCACAGCCCGGCGTCGGGCTGATTGCTGCGCTGAACCAGAAGAACCTGATCCTGATGCAGAACAACGGCCAGGGCACCGATTTTTGGCGATTGGGTCATGAATTCAGCCTGCGCTGCAACCCTGAATATCAACTGCGTGATTGGCGCCCAGAACTGTAATCCGGATTTCAGACCGATCCAGCGCAAAGGGTGTACCCGATGCATTGATAATCTCGGCCTCGGCCACCAACGTATCGCCCTGCCGTTGCGCAACCGGCTGCGAAGCCCAGAGGGTGGGATTGCCGGGTTCGATCACAGCAACTTCATGACCACCTGCCGATGGCATGGTCACTCGTGCTTCGATACGCATACCATCTTTCGTTGGCGTCAGACGACACGTGGCACTGGACACGCGAGCTTCCTGCGCGGAATAGGGACGTTGCGCCAGTGCCGCGGCAATCGCGGGATGGCGCCCGGCATTGGCGTCGAGCGTGTGGTCAAAGCCCAGACGTTCCGGAATACAAACGTCTTTGCAAACGCCCAAATCCATTTCGCCCTGCAATCGGACCGGCTTGGCAGGGTTGCGCGGCGTAATCTCAATCGGAAGAACCAGTTGGTTCTTGTAACCAATCGACTGCAACCCGTTTTGATCGAAGACATCGGGGGCAGGCCATGTGATCTCAACACGCCCGACATTGCTTGAGCGTTTCCAGTTGATTTCCGGCGGGATGCCAGCATCTCCGGGCGCACGCCAGTAGGTTTTCCAACCATCCTCAAGCGTCACCTTCAAGGCGGTAAGATAAGTGCCGTTTGCAGTCCGTCCGCCATCCAGAACATCCAGCTGAACCACGCCGTCCAGACCCTGAGCGGCAACCGGGGCGGCCAGATGCAGGCAAGCGAGTGCGGCGACAGCAGTGTGTTTCATCGACATCTTCATCCCTCTTAAATGCGCGGCGTTGGCCCGGATTCCAAGTCACGTTCTGTTCACTGGGATGAAATCCGCCAAAATACCTGTTGTTCTCTTGCCAATAGACATGCTGCGGGGCCATTGTTGAGGTGTTCTGAGAAAGAGATGGCGGCCCATGGACCTGACCGGAAAACTGTTGATTGCGATGCCCGGTATGGGGGATCCGCGATTCGACCATTCGGTGGTGTATGTGTGCAGCCACGGCGACGATGGAGCCATGGGTTTGATTGTGAACAAGCCCTCGGACCTGCGGATAAAGACCTTGCTGGGTCAACTGAACATCGCCTGCCGTATTCCGATTGTCGGAGAGCGCCTTGTGCATTTCGGTGGGCCGGTCGAGATGTCGCGCGGCTTTGTCCTTCACAGCGCCGATTACGAGGCCAACCTGCATTCAATGCAGATTTCTGAGGACTTCAGCATGACGGCGACACTTGATGTGCTCGAGGATTTGGCATCAGGCAGCGGGCCGCTGAACTCGATGCTGGCGCTGGGTTATTCCGGCTGGGGGCCCGGTCAGCTTGAGGATGAAATTGCCATGAACGGTTGGCTGACCACTGACGCGACACCCAAGCTTGTTTTCGATGTGCCCGATGATGCGAAATGGGAGGCAGCGTTGGCTACTTTGGGCGTGGACCCGCTGACCCTTTCTGCCAGCGCAGGGCGGGCCTGATCAGCTGTCGCGAGGTGCTGCAGCGCGCCGCAGCCGGTCATTGATTGCCGCCCCCAATGCCGTGCCTGGGATCGGAGAAACGGCAATCGGTCGCCCGGTTTCGTTCAGTTGATGCAGAAACGCAAACAGATTTGCCGCCGCTTCGGTCAGGTCGCCAATGGCGGACAAGTTCAGGTCGCACTCAACCTGTCCAAATCCCAGCAACACCTCGTCACCCTGACGGGTTTTGGCATTCAAACGGACCGGAGCGTCCGGCGCATAGTGTGATTGCAACTGGCCGGGGGCGGTCAGAAGATCACCGGATTGATGCAAATGCAGACGCATTTTCAGCGTCTCTTCGACCTGCTCCAGCGCGATGCCACCTGGACGCAAAAGTGCAGGTTCCCCAGCCAGGCCGATGATGGTGGATTCAAGCCCGACACCGCACGGCCCGTCATCCAGAACAGCCGCGATCTTGCCGCCAAGACCTGACCAGACATGACTTGCCTTGGTCGGACTGATCTGACCCGACGGGTTTGCAGATGGCGCAGCAACCGGGCCATCAAATTCGGCCAGCAGCGCGTGCGCTGTCGGATGTGCCGGAACGCGCACGGCCAGCGTGTCCAAACCTGCCGTCACTAGCGAAGAAATCCCGTGCCCTTCGCGCAAGGGCAAAACCAAGGTAAGCGGACCGGGCCAAAAGGCCTGCGCCAGATGCTCGGCCTGATTTGACCATAGCACATACCGTTGCGCCGCGGCGACCGATGCGACATGTGCGATCAGGGGATTGAAACTGGGCCGCCCCTTGGCCTCGTAGATCGACGCCACCGCCTGCCCGTTGCGTGCATCGCCGCCCAGGCCATAGACGGTCTCGGTCGGGAAGGCGACCAGAAGGCCCTGTCGCAACATATCTGCAGCCCGCGCGATACCGCCGGGATCCGCCGTCAATTCCTGAGTGCCGGTTGAGATCATAACTGGTGACGCCGCGTTTTGGTTGCTTGAAACATAAGGGACAGTAGGTAATTGATCCAAGCTCATACGCTTACCGGCGCTTGCCCACAATTCCAAGCCTGCCGATATGTTCTGAATTGTTAGCCTTCGAGAGTGATCATGCCCTATCGCACCCCAATTTCAGATTACCAGTTCCTGCTGGACCATGTGGTCGGGTTCGACCAGGTCGCTGCGACGGATAAATTTGCTGATGCCAGCGGGGATGTGGTCAATGCGATCCTGACCGAAGCTGGAAAAATGTGCGAAGAGGTGATGGCCCCTCTGCAGCGCCCCGGTGATCTGGAACCTGCACGACTTGAAAATGGCGTGCTGCGAACTTCTCCGGGATATGCGGACGGCTGGAAGGCAATTGCCGAAGGTGGCTGGATCGGGATCAGTGGCAATCCTGAATACGGGGGGATGGGGCTGCCTATGACCATCACCACGGCGGTCAACGAGATGATGAGTGCCGCTTGCCTGTCGCTTCAACTTGCGCCGCTTATGTCTCAGGGCCAGATCGAGGCGTTGGAGCATCACGCCAGCGACGAATTGAAAGCGCTGTATCTGCCTAAGATGATGACGGGGGAATGGTCGGGCACCATGAACCTGACCGAAGCTCAGGCCGGATCGGATGTTGGCGCGCTTTCTGCGAAGGCTGAGCCGAACGGTGACGGGACATATTCGATCACCGGTCAAAAGATCTTCATCTCGTGGGGCGATACCGATTTCACCGAGAATGTCTGCCATCTGGTGCTGGCCCGCCTTCCCGATGGGGTGCCCGGCACCAAAGGGATCTCGTTATTCCTTGTCCCCAAATTCTTGCCTGATGAAAATGGTGATCCGGGCGTGGCCAATGATTTGAAAGTGGTTTCGCTGGAACACAAGATGGGTTTGCACGGATCGCCCACCTGCGTGATGCAATATGACAGAGCCAAAGGCTGGCTGGTGGGTGCCGAACATGGCGGTATGGCTGCCATGTTTACCATGATGAACAATGCGCGTCTTGGTGTGGGCGGACAGGGCGTGGGCGTGGCCGAAGGAGCATACCAGCACGCGTTGGCCTATGCCCTGGAACGGAAACAAGGCAAAACGCCGTCCGGGACGATCATCGATCATGCGGATGTGCGCCGCATGCTTTTGGATATGCGTGCTGATGTTTATGCCGCGCGCGCGATCCTGTTGGCCAATGCGGTTGCGATCGATATGGCAGAGGCCACTGGTGACGCCGATTGGGCTGCGCGGGCCGCGCTGTTGACGCCGATCAGCAAGGCGTTTGGTACTCAGACCGGGATGCGTGTGGCTGAAACCGGGGTCCAGGTGCATGGTGGCATGGGGTATATTGAGGAAACCGGCGCGGCACAGTTCTATCGCGATGCGCGTGTCACCGCGATCTACGAGGGCACCAACGGTATTCAGGCGATGGACCTTGTTGCGCGGAAGATGATGGACGGGGGCGAGGCTGCTTCGAACCTGCTGGATGAGATCGAAGACCAGGCCGAACGCGCCCGTGCAACGCTGCCTGATCTGGCGGGTCCGGTCTGGGAAGCCACCGAAACACTGCGCGAGGCGACAGAATGGCTGGTGGCACAGGATGATTTGAATAACCGCTTTGCAGGCGCCGTTGCTTATTTGCAGGCTTTTGCCCGGGTGCTGGGCGGGCATTATCACCTGACCGCAGCCCTTGCCGACCCAGAGGGACCGCGGGCGAAACTGGCGCGATATTATATCAACACCCTGTTGCCCGAACATTCGGGCCTTTTGGCGCGGGCGCAGAACGGGGCGAATGACCTTTTCGCGCTGAGCACGGACGAGTTTGCGGCCTGATGGATGGGGATCACGTCTTGGGGATCAGATATCCGTGGGCTGAACCGCCCGCGCAGGGCGCAGCCACCGAGATTGCCCAAGGTGTTCTCTGGATGCGCCTGCCCCTGCCGATGGCGCTGGACCATGTAAACATCTACGCTCTGGACGATGGCGACAGCTGGACAGTGATCGATACAGGGCTGTCCTCGAACAAGACGCGGCGCATCTTGGAAGCGTTGATGGCCGGGCCGCTTGCAGGCAAGCCGATCAGGAGGGTGGTGGTGACTCACCATCATCCCGACCATGTTGGCAATGCCGGATGGTTTCAGACGGAACACGGCGCCGAGCTGGTGACAAGCCGCACCTCGTGGCTGTTTGCGCGGATGCTGACGCTGGATGTGCAGGAAACCTGGCCGCAAGAAACGCTGGAATTCTATCGCAGCGCGGGGATGGCATCCGAAGTTCTGAACAAACGGATGGCGGACCGGCCCTTTAATTTTGCCGACACGGTCTATCCCATGCCGCTGGGTTTTACCGGGATCAAGCAGGGTGACGTGATCCGTATGGGTGGACGTGACTGGGACGTTCATATGGGCAATGGCCATGCGCCGGAACACGCCACCTTCTGGAGCCGCGATGACAATCTGGTACTCAGCGGTGATCAGATCCTTAGTTCAATCAGTCCCAATCTGGGTGTCTATGCGACCGAACCCATGGCAGATCCGGTGTCAGGATGGATGGAGGCCTGTGAGAGGCTTCAGGTACTCGCCCGTCCCGATCATCTGGTTTTAGGCGGGCACAAATTGCCCTTCACCGGTCTGCCGTTGCGCATGAAGCAGTTGATTGACAACCACCATGGCGCGCTGGAACGGTTGCTGGATCATCTGGATCAGCCCAAATCTGCCGCTGACTGCTTTATGCCGCTGTTCAAACGTACAATCCAAGAGGGTGAGTATGGCCTTGCGCTGGTTGAGGCGGTTGCACATGTAAATCACCTCTACCACATTGGTGCAGTAACCCGGACGCAACGCGCGGATGGGGCATGGCTGTATCAGCGCAAAGGGTAGACGAATGCAGGACCAGATCGAAACCTCGGCCGAGGCCGCAGAAGCCGCAGCGTTGCCAAGATGTTACGAGGTGCACGCCGATCCGAAAGCCGAATCCGGAACCAAAAAACTGCCAGAGACGCTGAAAAAACCGGTGGCCAGCAAAAGCCCCGCACAATGGGCCTACGAGCGGCTAATCCTGTATATCCAGAATTTCGAACAGACATTGGACGGCGATCATGAGGTCGCCATGGGTTTCACTGGCGGCGATGCAGGCGTGATGCGGATCGAGGGGATGGGTTATTTCGACCCCGACATGATAACCTTTTACGGGTCCGACGGGACCGGAGCCCGCACGCAACTGGTGCAACATGTCAGCCAGTTGAACGTGATGTTGCGTGCGCTTCCCAAATCGGTTGAAGACAAGCCAGCCAACCGCATCGGGTTCCGCCTGGCTGCGGACCTGAAAGACAGCTGACTTGCAATTCACGTTTGCGCGCCTTTGAATGAATGTATCAGTTCGGAGGCGACCGCGTGAACAGATATTTCCATGCCGTAACACATGCCTACGCGGGGGCTTGGGCCCGGCGTCGGGTTTTTGTGCCAATTTATATCGCTGTGCGATTACTGCTTGTTGCGCTGATTGCGCCAGGGGTGGCACTGACGGTCAATCTGGCAGTCTCTCTGTCTGACCAGACGGCCTTGACGGATCAGGACATTGCCATGTTCCTGCTGTCTCCGGTCGGGTTTATCTCGTCTGTTGTAGTTCTGAGCCTGTTTCTGCTGGCCGAGGTCTTTGTGTTCTCGGTCATGGCCGGGTCGCTGCGTATGGGCGAACAAGATCCCTGGCGCGCTGGCAGTGCGGCGCTCGCGTTGATCCTGTCCCGTTTCCCGGCGTTGTTCGGATTTGCCGTGCGTTTCATCCTGCGTGTCCTGTTGCTTGCCCTGCCATTCGTGGCTGTCGCTGGCCTGATCGCTTGGTGGACGCTGACTGAATATGACATCAACTATTACCTGACCTTCCGCCCCCCCGCCTTCAAGGTGGCGGTTCTTCTGATCGGAGTGGTTGTTCTTGTACTGGCGTGGCTTTTGATCCGTCGCCTGTCCGCCTGGGCGCTGGCCCTGCATTTGGTCCTTTTCGAACGAACTGCGCCCCGAACGGCGTTTGCCCAAAGTGCGCAGAAGATGGAAGGCAGGCGCGGGCGGTTGAAGATCGAACTTGCCCTTTGGCTGGGGATGCGCCTTGTCATCGCCGCTTTGATTGCCGCAGTGGCCAGCCTTTTGTTTACTTTCGTACCCGTGCAGGACGGCAGCAACCTCAAGCTGGCCCTGACCTTCAGTTTTGTCGTCGCAGGGCTGTGGTCATTGGCGGGGCTGGTTCTGGCGGCAACGGCGCTGGGCGCGTTGGCCGTCTTGTTGGACGGGTTTTTCGATATTGATGCAAAAAAGATCGCCCACCCAGAACCCCGGAAAATTCGGGCGCCTGTATTTGTGACAGTGGGCGCATCCCTTGCCGCGTTGGTTATTGGCCTTTGGTCAGGTCAAAGTCTGCTGGAACGTGTGCAGGCCCCGGATCATGCCGAGGTCATTGGCCACCGGGGTGCAGCGGCCTTGCGGCCGGAAAACACGATGGCCTCGGTTCTGAAAGCCATCGAGGACGGCGCGGATTGGGTTGAAATCGACGTTCAGGAATCTGCGGATGATGTGATCATCGTGGCCCATGACAGCGATTTCATGAAGCTGGCGGGTGTTAACCTGAAGGTCTGGGATGCAACGATGGCGGATGTGGCAGATATCGACATCGGCAGCTGGTTTGATCCGGAATACGCCTCGGAACGAACGCCAACTCTGCGTGATGTGCTGGAGGCGGCCAAAGGCAAGTCCAGGGTTCTTATCGAACTGAAATACTATGGCCATGATATTGATCTGGAAAACCGGGTGATCAATCTGGTGGAAGAGTTGGAGATGCAGGACGAGGTCGCCACCATGTCGTTGAAATATCCGGCCGTCCAAAAGATGAAGAAACTGCGCCCGGACTGGCGTTCGGGTGTATTGGCTGCCACAGCCATTGGTGATCTGTCGGGGTTGGAGGGCGAGTTTGTCGCCATCAATGCTGGGATGGCAACGCCGGGCCTGATCCGAAAGGTTCACGATGCCGGTAAGGATATCTATGTCTGGACCGTGAACGATCCGCTGCAAATGTCCAAAATGGCGTCTATGGGTGTTGATGGTCTGATCACCGACCGCCCGGCCATGGCCAATGAGGTTCTGCGCGTGCGTGCCGAAATGGGACCAGCAGAGCGGCTGATGTTGTGGTTGGCCACGACTTTCGGATTGCAGGTCGACACCAAGGCGATGCGCGATGAAAGCCCTTAATCTTTCGCTGCTGTTGCTCGTTATTCCGCACGCCGCCTTGGCACAGGACTTGATGCGCCGGTTCGAAATGCCTGCCCATCGCGCCTTGATGGACCAGAGCGAAAGCGCCGAGCTGCAACCATTCGAAACAGACGGGTGTTCGGGTGGATTGTCTGCAAGCTGGCGCTGGGTGGCAAAGCAGTTCCCGCAGGTTGGCGAGCTTTTTGAAGAACATCCGCCTTGGGAAAACTGTTGTGTGATCCACGACCGGGCATATCACAATGCCGACGGCGCGGATTCGGCCGAGGAAAGCTATGACGCGCGTTTGGCGGCGGATGATGCCCTGCATGCCTGTGTTGCGGCGCATGGAGATCTGTATGCCGACGAATACGCGGATCGCTATGATATGGAACCTGACCAGATCCGCACCATTCACGCGATCACCGCGGATGCCATGTATGGGGCGGTTCGTTTCGGTGGCGGGCCGTGCAGCGGCCTGCCCTGGCGATGGGGGTTCGGTTATCCCGGATGCTCGGTCCTCAAGTAAGCGCGCCCTGCGCGCGAATGACGTGGTGACAGGCGTTTTGTTTTCCATTATCCAACAAGTCAAACACGCGAATTGGGATTCTGAGACTCATGGCTGAATACAAGCACGGCGAAATGAACATCGATGTTCAAACCAAAACTTTCAACGGTTTCATCAAAGCCACCACCTGGTGTGTGGTTGCAATCGCCTTGTTGTGCCTGTTCCTGGCAGTTTTCGCCTCGTAAGCAACTCGGGGGCGGCTTTGCTCAGGATATTGACTGCGTGCCTTGTGGCCGCAACGTTGGCTGGTTGCGCTGCATCACAGCGCCCGCAAGCGGATCAGACTGAAATTACGTCCCGCTCCTATCGCGATCCGGGGCCATCGACCCTGACCTTGTACACGATGATCAGCACCCGGACTGGTTCGGGTGCGCATACGTCGCTGATGATCAGTGGCAGTGAGCGGGTTATTTTCGACCCGGCAGGATCGTTCCGGGCGGATGTTGTACCGATCAGGAACGACGTGCTGTACGGAATCACTCCGAATGTCGAACGTGCGTATCGCAGCAGCCACGCCCGCGAAACACATTATGCGCGCATCCAGACGATCGAGGTCACTCCGCAACAGGCCGAAATTGCGTTGCAACTGGCCAAGCAGATGGGCCCGGTGGCTGGTGCTTTCTGTGCGAACTCTACTTCGCAACTGTTGCAGCAGGTTCCGGGGTTCGAACAGATCACGACTACATTCTATCCGGTCAAACTGTCGGATCAGTTTGGAGCGTTGCAAGGTGTTCAATCGGCGGAATACCGTGAAAACGACGACGCGGACCTGCAAAAGGGACTGGCGTTCAACAATGCGCGCCTGAACCAGCTGGACGCGGCTTCATCCAACTAGATACAGCAATGTGTAAAGTGTTGCCGCCCCGGTAAAAATGGCCGCCAGCACGTTCTTGGTTAGAATGCCCACAGACAATGCAACCGCTGCGGCCGACATACGGGGTATATCCGGTTGTCCTTCGGTGGCCGCAGGCCAAACCACCAGCGGCGCGATCAGTGCGGGCAGGATGGCCACGGCTGTATATCGAAGGTGACGTAACAACCAGGGCGGCATTGGGCGATCACCGACGAGACCGATAAAGGTAAAGCGCAAAGCATAGCTGCCCACCGCAAGACCCACGATGATGATCCATATTGTTGTCTGATCGATCTGGTTCATGGCGTGTTCCGCTTTAGCATCAATTCCGCCTGCGCGCCGGCCATCATCCCTGCAGCGCCTGCGATCAGCAGGCCCAGATTGAACGGCACACTCACGGTCAGCAGGGCAACGACAATGGCGACCAGGGCGGCGATGACATGGGCCAGCGTACGCATCATTGGTCCGATCATCGCCAGAAAGGTGATCGGCAGGGCAAAGTCCAGCGCCCAACTCTCTGGGATCTGAGCGCCCAGCACGGCACCCAGACAGGTTCCCAGAACCCACAGCGGTGTGATCGGAGTGACCGAACCCAGGAAATAGGCCATTCGCTGGGGGATCGTTAGATCAGGCTCTTTTTCGAACTGCGCGATTGAACAGGCGTAAGACTGATCCACGATCAGGTAAGCCGCACATGCTCTTTGCCACAAGGGGGCGGCACCCAAGAACGGCGTCAGCGATGCGGAATACATCGCAACCCGCAGGTTCACTGCCAGGGCAGAAATCAAAACGATGATTGTAGGCGTTTCATCCTGCAGAAGTTGCAGAGCTGTGAACTGCGCCGCGCCAGCAAAAACGGTGACGGAGAAGGCAATGGTCTGCACGATATTCAACCCGGCTTCTGTCGCGAAGACACCAAACAACAGGCCAAAAGGCACAGCCACGAAGACAAACGGCGTGCCGTCGCGAAAACCTTTCCAGAAGTAAGACTTGGATGTGGCAGAGGCCATGGCTAAATCCTATGGTGACGCCAGCAGCAGTATCGGTCTTGTGGAGGGGTTGCAATTGGTCACCGAAACCGACGTGTCAGACTATGTAATCGCTCCTGATCCGGGCGCGGCCCGCTTGACCCGTGCCGTCGAGGGGGTGGACCAGAATGGCGAGGTCAGTCAGATTTCAGTGGTTGAAGAGCGCCCACTGACGATCTTCCTCAACGCGCAGGAAATTGTGACGGCGATGACGATTGGCGACTATCCCGAATATCTGGCGCTGGGTTTCCTGCGAAATCAGGGCATGTTGCTGGCCGATGATGAGATTACCCGTGTCGATTACGATGATGATCTTGAAACCGTTGTTGTCCGCACCGCACGCGCGACTTCGTACGAGGACAAGCTGAAGAAAAAGACGCGCACCAGTGGCTGCGCTGTGGGAACGGTGTTCGGGGACATGATGGAGGGTCTTGAGGGCGTTCAGCTGCCGCAAGTGCAGGTGCGTACCTCGTGGCTTTACGAACTGGCGGCCAAGATCAATCGCACCCCGTCGCTTTATCTTGAGGCCGGGGCAATTCATGGGACTGTATTGTGCCGCGAAAACCGTCCGCTGGTTTATATGGAAGACGTGGGTCGCCATAATGCCGTCGACAAGATCGCAGGCTGGATGCTGTCCGAGGGGGCGACGGCAGAGGACAAGATCCTCTATACCACCGGTCGCCTGACATCCGAGATGGTGATCAAAACGGCGATGATGGGTATTCCTGTGTTGGCGTCCCGTTCCGGCTTCACCGCCTGGGGTGTCGAGATCGCGCGTGAGCTCGGCCTTACGCTGATCGGCCGGATGCGCGGACAGCGCTTTGTTTGTCTTTCCGGTGAGGAACGGTTGGTTCGCGATGTGGACCCGTCGACGGTTGTGGCCGAAGACAGGAAACACCGGCGGAAGAGTAGCCAATGAGTGATGAAAACAAAAAACCTCTCGGCGTCATCCTCGCAGGCGGGCAGGCCACCCGGATGGGTGGTGGTGACAAAGGTTTATTGCAGATTGGCGGGCGGAGCCTGCTGTCCCATGTCGTTGATCGGCTGTCTCCTCAAGTCGGTGGTTTGGCCCTGAACGCAAATGGTGACCCCGAGCGTTTCAGCGATTTGACGCTACCCGTTCTGCCTGACACGATTGAAGGCTTCGCTGGCCCTTTGGCCGGTGTTCTGGCGGGGCTCGACTGGGCGGCAGATCAGGGGGCCGACAGTATCGTAACGGCTGCCGCAGATACACCGTTCTTCCCGCGTGATTTGGTGGCGCGCCTGCAAGAGGCGGCAGAGGGGCAGGTGCATCCTCTGGTCTTGGCCACTACTCCGCGAACGGGCGACGAAGCGCTGAAATCCGGAGGGGGCAGGCGGGTCAACCGGCACCCGACCTTTGGGCTCTGGCCTGTGGCTCTGCGCGATGATCTGCGGGCGGCTCTGACGGACGGGTTGCGCAAGGTCGTGCTGTGGACTGATAAACATGACGGACGCGAGGCTATGTTCCAGGCTGACCCGTTTGATCCGTTCTTCAACGTCAATACACCTGACGATTTGGACCGCGCCCGGACACTGTTGGAGCAGGTATGAGAGTCTACGGTGTCACTGGCTGGAAAAACGCAGGCAAAACCGGGCTGATGGAACGGCTGGTGACCGAGATCACGGGGCGGGGTTTTACCGTCTCAACTGTCAAACATGCGCATCACGGCGTCGATGTGGACCAGCCGGGCACGGACAGTCATCGTCACCGCGTTGCTGGTGCCAGCGAGGTGTTGCTTGCGTCGGGGCAGCGCGTCGCCTTGATGCAAGAGCTGCGCGGTGCGCCCGAGCCAACTTTGGCCGAATTGCTGGCGCGGCTTTCTCCGGTTGATCTGGTGCTGGTCGAAGGCTTCAAGCGGGAAGGTCACCCAAAGATCGAGGCGTTTCGCGCCGAGGCGGGAAACCCTTTGATCGCGATTGAAAACGATACCGTTCGAGCCGTTGCCAGCGACACGGCGCTGGAACTGGATTGCCCGGTTTTCGACTTGAATGATACAGTCAGGATCGCGGACTTCATATTGGATGAGGTCGGTTTGTGACCCTGTTCCAGACCTTTGCCATGGTGGACTGGTCTGGTGGAAATGACACCGGGCCAACACCGCGCAAAGACGCGATCTGGGTCTGTATTGCGCGTGAAGGGCGGGCACAGGGACCTGAATACCTACGCAACCGGGCGCTTGCCGAGGCGTGGCTGGATGCCCTGATCCACACCGAACTGAAAGCAGGCCGACGCCTATTTCTGGGGTTTGACTTCCCTTTTGGATACCCGAAGGGTTTTGCCCGCGCGATGACCGGAACGGATGACCCCTTGGTCTTGTGGGATTGGTTCGAACAGCATGTCGAGGACGGTCCGAAAACGAACAATCGTTTCGACTTGGCAGGCCGGATCAATCGACAATTCGGAGGAAGAGGCCCATTTTGGATGAATGGCCTTGGGCGCGAAATTGATGGTTTGCCGCGAACCAAGACGGGCTATTCCAATCCGTTTTCCGACCGTCGTGCGGTTGAAGCCTCGGCAAAAGGCAGTTTCACCTGCTGGCAGATGGCGGGTGCAGGCGCGGTCGGTGGGCAGGTGATGATGGGGCTTCCAGTCCTAAGCAGGCTCCGCCATCGCTTTGCCGGACAAGTCGCGGTCTGGCCGTTCGAGCCGTTGGATAAACCCGTCGCCTTTGTGGAGATCTGGCCGTCGCTCACCTTGGGAGCGCAACCAGATGGGCGGATCAAGGATGCTTGGCAAGTCGAACAGGTCGCCTTGACTCTGTCGCGTTTGACAGAGCAGGAGTTGAATGCGCAATTAGATGTTTCTGCGGCAGAGGAAGGCTGGATATTGGGTGTTACACAGAACAAGCCGAACATAGCCCCGCCACCGTTGCGCAACGATTGTTTTGCGCTGCCAGCGGGTGTGGAGTGGACGCCGGTTGATGACGCCTTGGCCTATTTGCGCGACAGGTTGCATCCGATTACCTCGGTTGACACGGTCGCGCTGAATAAGGCGAGTGGGCGCATTCTGGCAGAAGATGTTACAGCCCAACGTTCCAACCCGCCGCAACCGAATACAGCCGTGGATGGGTTCGGGTTCGCTGGTCCGGTTTCAGATGGGCCACAGATCCTGCCGCTGGTCGATGGGCGCGCAGCAGCCGGTATCCCGTTTGAAGGTGACGTTCCCGTGGGCCAGGCATTGCGCGTTCTGACGGGTGCGGCGCTGCCTGACGGGGTGGATACGGTTATTCTGGAAGAAGATGTCACAGTTAAAGACGGGCATATCGCGTTCCATGGTCCGCTGAAAAAGGGGGCAAATACCAGGCAAGCGGGCGAGGATGTGGCCGCAGGCGATCTGGCCCTGCCTACAGGGCGCCGATTGACACCGGCTGATCTTGCGCTGCTCACCGCTTTGGGCATTGCCGAGGTGAATGTGCGCAAGCCGCTGCGTGTCGCCGTGGTATCGACCGGTGATGAACTGGTCGACGCCGGAGAGTGCGCCGGACCGGGTCAGATATTCGACGCCAACCGCCCGATGCTGTTGTCTCTGGTCGAAAGGCTGGGGTTTGTACCTGTGGATATGGGGCGTGTTTCAGATGATCGGGACGCCCTGCGGGAACGGCTGGATCAGGCTGCGGAACAGGCAGATGTGATACTGACGAGTGGTGGCGCATCTGCTGGTGACGAAGACCACGTATCTGCCTTGCTGCGCCAGGCGGGGGCGATGCAACACTGGCGGATCGCCTTGAAACCCGGTCGCCCTCTGGCTTTGGGGTTGTGGTCCGGAACCCCAGTCTTTGGACTGCCCGGCAATCCCGTTGCCGCCTTGGTCTGCACCTTGATCTTTGCGCGACCGGCGCTGGGCCTGATGTCTGGCGAAGGCTGGATCGAGCCGCAAGGGTTCGAAGTGCCCGCTGCCTTTGAAAAACGCAAGAAACCGGGCCGCCGCGAATACCTGCGCGCGCGCATACGGGAAGGCCGGGTTGAAGTCTTCAAGTCAGAAGGGTCGGGCCGGATCAGCGGGCTCAGCTGGGCCGAAGGGCTGGTCGAAATAGAAGATGGTGCCCGGCATATCCAACCCGGTGATATGGTTCGGTTTATCCCGTATGGCAGTTTTGGGTTGTGAAAATAACGGTCTCACGCGGTTTTTCTGATGCGGAACGCCCACTGGTGGCGACCCTGTTCTGGCAGGCATTTTCGGCGAAAATGAACAAAGTCATGGGTCCGGATGAAAAGGGGCTGGCTTTTTTCGAAACTTCGTTGAACCCGGATTTCGCGCTTGTTGCACGGGACAAGGAAGACCGGATTTTGGGGCTTGCAGGTTTCAAGACACGCGATGGTGCATTGGCCGGAGGCGGAATGTCAGACCTAGCAAAGGTCTATGGCTGGCTTGGGGCCATTTGGCGCGCCCTCATCCTCAGCATTTTGGAGCGCGAACTGAAACCAGGCGTGTTTCAGATGGATGGCATATTTGTGGCCGCGGGCTCGCGTGGCAAAGGGGTTGGTACTGCCTTGCTGGGTGCCGTTAAGTGTGAAGCGCGGAAACAAAACATGTCAGTGGTTCAGCTTGACGTTATCGACACAAACCCCCGCGCCCGCGCTTTATATGAGCGCGAAGGATTTCGGGCTGTGGGTGAAGAAAAAACTGGGCCTTTAAGTTATGTGTTTGGTTTCAGCAGCGCGACCAAGATGTCTTGGATCGTTTTGCCTGATTAATCAAACGTCCCGGCTACGCGCCCCAGCAACATGAACGCCCGCGCGGTGCGGGTCTCACCCAACGCGCTCAGTTCTGCATCGCTTGCGGTGGGCTCGAACTCGGCCATCATCTTGTCGAAGCGGCGAAGAAAATGGTGGGCGGCGTCGCGAAAAATGGGATCCTGTTTCATCCGCGCAGCTGTCAGCGCCAGCGAGGACCGGTCGCGTACACCCCCCAGCGAGGCGACAGCGCGACCCCGCGCGCCCTGCGCGAACTGACGCCAGATTTCGGGCCGGGCCATGTCAGGACGCAGGTCGTCCATGTAGATGCCTTCCTGGCTGAGCAGTGTAAGAACATCCTGCGAGGCTTGCACGATCTGCGCCGTCTTGCGGTCTTTCAGCGCCACGCGCAGGGCGTTGAACCCTTCGGTGTCATTCTGAGTTTCCGGGAAGTTCAAGGCGCGGATAAAGATATCGGTGCTCAGCGGTGGCGCAATTTCTTCCGCAGATGTGCCCAGTTCAAGCGAGGTTTGAGCACCCGCAACGAGTGGTTTTGCAGGGGCGTAAGGGGGCGTTGTGCGCTTGGTCGAAAATGTTGCCAGCGTGCTTTCGGTTTTTCGCGTCGCGGCTGCGATCTCATCCAGTTTCTTTGCTACCGTAGGTTCGTAGGTGCTGGATGCGCGCTGCTGCTGCGCCACATAAGCCTGGCGGATCGCATCAATCGCAGTTTGCAGCCGCGCGCTTTCCTCGCGCATCACGCGGCTGGCACGCATGGCAGTGGCCGCGACCCAGATCATCGCCACAGGCATGAAAACGGCCAGAAAGGTGACAACAAAACCACCGCTCTGCGCCTTATCTGGCAACACCAGAAAAACAACCGACACCACCAGCCAAATCAGGCTGAGCACCAGTGCGGCAATCTCAATCTCGGTGACAGACGGCGCCTTTGGGCGGTCATAGATGCCCAGCGAAGTCGGTCTTTCAGTTTCCGGGTCAGGTTTGGGCCCCGACATTACATGCGCTCCGGTCAGGCGTACTTGATACTCAGAATTTCATAAGAGCGCACGCCGCCAGGGGTGCGCACCTCGACACTGTCACCTTCGTCCTTGCCGATCAGGGCGCGGGCGATGGGGGATTTGATATTCAAAAGGCCAGCTTCGATATTGGCTTCATATTCACCGACGATCTGCCACGTCTTTTCTTCGTCGGTATCCTCGTCAACCAATGTAACCTTTGCGCCAAACTTGATCGCGCCGGACAGTTTTGCAGGGTCAATTACATCCGCCAGCGACAGGATACCTTCCAGTTCCTTGATGCGACCTTCGATAAACCCCTGCTTTTCGCGGGCTGAATGATATTCGGCGTTTTCTTTCAGGTCGCCAAGTTCTCGCGCCGATGCGATGGCTTCGATGATCGCAGGGCGTTCGACGGATTTGAGGTTCTTCAGCTCAGCTGCGAGTGCGGCATTGCCCGCAGGCGTCATAGGGATCTTTTCCATACTCTCTACGTCCACGCATAAACTGACTCGCCCCGCCGCACAGAAGCGTCGGGGCGAGTCCTAGGTTGACGATTACCTGACCCAAATACCACGTGAATTGCAAGAGGTGTCAGCAGGTGCAGCGATCAATTCGCAACATCGTGCCGTCTGGATTGTTTCGGGTGTGGCCTGTGGCGATGGTCCGGTTGCCCGCCCTTGCACCATCGCCTCGAAGGCGTGCAGAGCCACAGCATCTCAATCATATTGAACCACTTCAAACTCGATGCCGTTGTCATCCCTGAAATAGAACCGACGCCCCGGTTCGTAATCGGCATGATTATGGGGTTCGAACCCGGCCTTGCGCACCTTGGCCTCGGTTGCGTCGATATCTTCGACCAGAACACCAACATGGTTCAGCCCGCCGACAACATCGTAGCTGCTTTCGACCAATGGTTTCGGCGCATCGGGTTTGTAAAGCGCAAGATAGGTGTGGGCCGATCCGACATGCACTGTATATCCGCCTGAGTTTGCGGGCCCTTCCCACCGTGTTTTCCAGCCAAAGACCTGCTGCATCCAGGCGGCTGAGGCCTGTGGGTCGCTGACAGTGAAATTGGTATGCTCAAGCGTTGCCATCATGGGATCTCCTTTTTGGCTTGTTTCGACTCACCGTAATTTCTAAACCTAACTTTAGGTCAAGGTATTTCTTCGAGGGTGACATGGCTGTTTCAGAAGGGTTGGCAATCGGGGTATTGGCCCGACGTACGGGGTTGGCCGTTTCAGCGATACGGTATTACGAAGCACAGGGTTTGATTGCGCCCTGGCGCAATGCGGGTGGGCAGCGACGTTACCAGCGGGCAGATATCCGGCGGCTGAGCTTTGTCATGATCGCGCAGCAGTTCGGCCTGACTTTACCTGAAATCCGCGAGGTCTTGTCGGGCTTGCCGGGAAAGCGAACACCGACACCGCAGGATTGGAAAGCCATAAGCGTGCGGTTGCGCACTCATCTGGACCAGCGAATCGATACCCTGATGCGATTGCGCGACAATCTGGACGGCTGCATCGGATGCGGATGCCTCAGCTTGCCGAAATGCAAGCTTTATAACCCCGATGACAGGGCAAAATCCCATGGTAGCGGCCCCAGATACCTGATGGGTGATGCACCAGAGGACTGATGTGTCGAATAGCGCCCTTGTTACGCCGTGTTTCGATTGACCAAAGTCTTTCTGACCATGTAATCAGCCGTGAAACAAAATTGCGCAGATCCTACAGTGACAGCGCCAATTCGGAAAGTAAGCTAGGGAGCCCGCGATGGCCGAGATTGAACGCGAAGCAATGGAATATGACGTGGTGATCGTAGGCGCAGGTCCTGCGGGCCTGTCGGCGGCCATTCGACTGAAACAGTTGGACGCGGATCTGAATGTTGTCGTGTTGGAAAAAGGCTCAGAAGTGGGCGCTCATATCCTGTCTGGCGCAGTTCTCGATCCCTGCGGGCTGGACGCTTTGATCCCGGATTGGAAGGCAAAAGGTGCTCCGCTGAACGTGCCGGTGCATGAAGACAATTTCTACATGTTGGGTGAGGCAGGCAAAATCCGAATCCCCAACTTCCCGATGCCGCCGCTGATGAACAACCATGGCAACTATATCGTGTCGATGGGCAATGTCTGCCGCTGGATGGCCGAGCAGGCCGAGGAGCTGGGCGTAGAAATCTTCCCCGGCATGGCATGTTCCGAACTGGTTTACGGCGATAACGGTGAAGTCAAAGGCGTGGTGGCCGGTGTCTTTGGTCTGGAAGCGGACGGCTCTTATGGCCCCAATACCGAGCCGGGTATGGAACTGCACGGCAAATACGTCTTCCTGTCGGAAGGTGTGCGCGGCTCACTGTCCAAGGAAGTCATCGCCAAGTATGACCTGTCTGCCGGCAAAGAGCCGCAGAAATACGGCGTCGGCATGAAAGAGATCTGGGAGATCGATCCGGCAAAGCACAAGGAAGGTACGGTCACGCACACAATGGGCTGGCCTCTGGGCGGCAACGCAGGCGGCGGGTCGTTCATCTATCATCTTGAAAACAATCAGGTCTATGTCGGCTTTGTGGTTCACCTGAACTACAAGAACCCGCACCTGTACCCCTACATGGATTTCCAGCGCTTCAAGCATCACCCGATGGTGGCCGAGCTGCTGAAAGGCGGCAAGCGCGTGGCTTACGGTGCCCGTGCGATCACCGAAGGCGGCCTTCAGTCGATGCCCAAGCTGGTGGCGCCGGGCGTGGCGCTGCTGGGCTGTTCCGCGGGCATGGTCAACGTGCCGCGCATCAAGGGCAACCACAATGCGATGCTATCGGGCAAGGCTGCCGCCGAGGCCGCCTATGACGCGATCAAGGCTGACCGTTCGGGCGATGAGCTGACCGCTTACGAGGCCGATGTTCGCAATGGCGCGATTGGCAAGGACCTGAAGAAGGTGCGCAACGTCAAGCCGATGTGGTCCAAGTGGGGCATGATCCCCTCGCTGGTGCTGGGTGGCCTGGACATGTGGACCAACACATTGGGCTTTTCGTTCTTTGGTACGCTGGGACACGGCAAGAACGATGCCCAGTCGACTGAGGAAGCCAGCAAGCACAAGCCGATCGATTATCCCAAGCCCGATGGGACGCTGTCCTTTGACCGTCTGACCAACGTGTCCTTTGCGGCAACCAATCACGAGGAAAGCCAGCCCTGCCACCTGCGCCTGACGGACCCGGATATCCCGGTCAAGGTCAACCTGCCCAAGTTCGACGAACCGGCGCAGCGCTATTGCCCGGCAGGCGTGTACGAAATGGTCGAGGATGACAACGGTCCGCGATTCGTCATCAACTTCCAGAACTGCGTTCACTGCAAAACCTGCGACATCAAGGATCCAAGCCAGAATATCACCTGGACCACGCCGCAGGGTGGCGACGGACCAAACTATCCGAACATGTAAGCAAAAAACCGGTAATGGCAGGGTCGTGAAGGCTCTGCCATTGCCTCTTGCCGACCGAAGCCCTAGCTTAACCGTCAGTCAACGATAGCAAGGCAGGATTTCGGTGGTTTCCCTGGTTCGTCGCGCGGCATTGTCCGTGCTGCTCATGTCGTCGGTCGCAGTTCCGGCCTTTTCAGAATCGGGTGCCGGTTCTTATCTGGCCGGGCGTCAGGCGATTTACGAAAGCGACTATTCTGCGGCGGAAAGATACTACGCCCAGGCTCTCAGGTTTGATCCGGAAAACGCGCTGCTCTTGGAAAGCGTTGTTGTCGCCCGCCTTGCGCTGGGGGAAATTGCCCGTGCTTTGCCTGTTGCAAAGCAGATCGAGGAAGCCAACATTCCAAGCCAGGCCGCGCGCATGGCGATTTCGGCCAATTTGATCGCAGACGGCAAGTTTGACGAACTTCTGGCGCGTGACCCTGAAACGCAGGGGATCGGTCCTTTGGTTGATGGGCTGATGATCGCATGGGCCCATCTGGGGCAAGGTGAAATGACAAAGGCCATGGATCAGTTCGATGCCGTGGCAACGCAGGAAGGCCTCAGGGAATTTGCGCTGTATCACAAAGCCATGGCACTGGCCTCTATCGGCGATTTCGAAGGTGCCGAGGTGATTTTTGCGGATAACAACGGCGCGGTTGCGCGGTTCTCGCGTCGGGCCGCGCTGGCCCGTACAGAGGTGCTGTCGCAGCTGGATCGCAACGAAGACGCCATACAGTTTCTGGACGATGTGTTTGTTTCCGGTAGCGATCCGACCATTGAAGCCTATACCGGCCAATTGACCGCGGGCGAGACGCTTCCGTTCACTCACGCGGGCTCTGCGCTGGATGGAATGGCGGAAATATTCTTTACCGTTGGTGCCGCATTGAACAGCGAGGCTTCGGCTGACTACGTCCTGCTTTACGCACGACTGGCGAGTTTTCTGCGCCCTGACCACGTGGACGCCATTCTGCTGAGCGCGGAATTGCTGGACAAACTGCAACAGTATGATCTGGCTGTTGCCGCCTATCGCATGGTTCCGGCCGGCAGCAATGACCACCATGCCGCAGAACTTGGGCGGGCCGAAATCCTGGACAAGTCCGGAAAAACCGATGCGGCCATTGAAGTTCTGCAAAACCTGGCGCTGCAAAATCCTGATTTGCCCAGCGTCCATGTTTCTCTGGCAGATCTTCAACGTCGTCAGGAAAACTATGCGGCTGCGGTTGCCTCTTATGACACTGCGATTGGTTTGACGGACAGTCAGGCAGGCGGGAATTGGTTCCTGCACTACGCGCGCGGCATAAGCCACGAGCGGCTGAAGCAGTGGGATCAGGCTGAAACCGATTTCCGCCGGGCGCTGGAGTTGAATCCGGATCAGCCGCAGGTGCTGAACTATCTGGGCTATTCTTTGGTAGAACGGAAAGAAAAGCTGGATGAAGCGCTGGACATGATCCAGCGCGCGGTCGAGGCCCGCCCGGATAGTGGCTACATCGTGGATAGTCTGGGTTGGGTTTTGTTCCGTCTGGGTCGTTACGAAGAAGCGGTCGAGCATATGGAGCGCGCGGTCGAGCTGATGCCCGTTGATCCGGTCGTCAATGATCATCTGGGGGACGTCTATTGGGCTGTTGGACGAGCGCGTGAGGCCGAGTTCCAGTGGAAACGGGCTCTGTCCTTCGTTGACCCCGAAGACACGGATGGCGAGGCTGACCCGGATCGCATTCGACGCAAGATCGAAGTCGGACTAAGCGCCGTTCTGGCCGAAGAAGGTGCGGAACCTTTGAAAGTCGCAAATGGAAATTAAGGCGTTTGCGCCCGCCAAGATCAACCTGACCCTCCATGTGACCGGACGTCGTAAGGACGGTTATCACCTGTTGGATTCGTTAGTGGTTTTTGCTGATCTGGGCGATCAGTTGACATTCACACCCGGCCCCGAGCTGTCTATGGACGTGATTGGGGAGTTTGCTGAAGGCGTGCCCACGGACAACCGTAATCTGGTCTGGAAAGCGGCCGAAGGCGTCGGCTGGACCGGGCATGTAGACCTGATCAAGTCGTTGCCCCACGGGGCAGGTATAGGGGGTGGGTCATCGGATGCGGCCGCCACGCTTTGGACATTGGCAGGGCAGGGATGTGACGTCCCGCCTGACTTGCCGTTGTCACTGGGGGCAGATGTGCCCGTTTGCCTGGAAAGCCGGGCGATCAGAATGCAAGGCATTGGCGATCGTTTGGCGGCGGTGAACCTTCCGCACTTACCCGCCCTTTTGGTCAACCCGAATGTGCCGGTGCCGACAAATGCCGTTTTCAACGCATTGTCGTCCAGAGACAATCCGCCGATGCCTGAGTTAGTCCCAGATTTTGTAGACGCTGAAGTCTGTGCCCTGTGGTTGCGTGATCAACGCAATGACCTGCAGGTACCTGCCATGGGCGTTGCACGTGAGATCGAGCAGGTTCTGGACGAGTTGAACATGACCAATCGTGCCCTTGTAACGCGTATGTCGGGCTCCGGCTCGACCTGTTATGCTCTGTACCCCACAATGAAAGACGCGCATTTCGCGGCCTATGAGATCGGTGCGGCGCATCCTGAATGGTGGTGCCGCGCGACGCAGCTTAACTAAGGCGCGAGACCACGTAATCGGCCAGTTCGCGCAGCAGGCTGCGAATTTCATGATCAGGTAGAACATCCAAAGATGCCTTTGCCTTGTTCGCCCAGCCCAATGCGTCCTGCCGAGTTTCTTCCAGCGTTGCGTATTTGTCCATCAGGCCCAGCGCATGATCCAGATCGCCATCCTGTTGGCGGCCCTTTTCGATCGTGCGCTCCCAGAAAGCGCGCTCTTCGGGCGTGGCCTGTGCAACAACCTTGATGACAGGCAGGGTCAGCTTTCGTTCGCGGAAATCATCGCCCACATTTTTGCCGGTTGTCTTGCTGTCACCCTGATAATCCAGCAGGTCGTCCGCAATCTGGAATGCGATCCCCAATGCGTCACCATAATCGAACAGAGCTTTGATCTGGTCTTCCGATGCACCGGCGATCACGCCGCCCACCTCGGTCGCAGCTGAAAACAAAGCTGCTGTCTTGCCGCGCACAACCTGTAGGTAAACGCTTTCATCTGTCCGCAGGTCGGTTGCAGCGGTCATTTGCAGCACCTCGCCTTCGGCGATGGTTGCTGAGGCATTGGCCAAGATATCCAGAACCCGCAGCGAACCCGTTTCGACCATCAATTGGAAGCTGCGGGAAAACAGGTAATCACCGACCAGCACGCTGGATTTATTGTCCCAAAGTAGATTTGCGGTCGGGCGTCCGCGCCGTTGGGCGCTCTCATCCACAACGTCGTCGTGCAGAAGGGTGGCGGTGTGGATGAACTCGACCGTGGCAGCAAGGCGCACGTGGTGCTCACCTGAATAGCGAAACAGCCGCGCCGCTGCCAATGTCAGCATTGGGCGCAGGCGCTTTCCGCCCGCCTCGACCAGATGCTGGGTCACTTCGGGGATACGTGGGGCATGGTCCGACGCCATCCGGGCGCGGATCAACGTGTTCACAGCCTCCATTTCACCCGCCAGAATTTCAGCGAGGCGCTCATGCGGTTTTGAGATCATGCCGACGGTCATCACACTCCTGATACAAGGCTCGACTTTCGCCCAGCCTTGCCCTTACATCCATCCCCATGAAAGAACTATTGCGCAGTACCGATCCGACGATCCTGGCCTTTGCATCGGCTCTCCTTGAAGGCGAGGATATAGACTGCTTTCAGATGGACGTAAATATGAGCATCCTCGAAGGTGGGATTGGGATCTTTCCCCGCCGACTGATGGTTCGCGCCGAAGACTTGACCCGTGCCGAACGTGTGATGCGCGACAATGAAATTCCGCTGGGCCGATGAACCGGTTTTCCGATAGTGAACTCAGCTGCAATGATTTCCTGGGGGGCAGGATCCGGTTGCTGCAACCTCATTCAGGTTATCGTGCAGGGGTAGACCCGGTATTGCTTGCTGCATCCGTTCCGGCCAGGGCAGGTCAGTCTGTGTTGGAGCTGGGGTGCGGTGCCGGGGCTGCCATTCTTTGCTTGTCCTCACGAGTGCCCGGTTTGCACCTGACAGGTATCGAGCTACAGCCTGCCTATGCGGAATTGGCTCGCAGAAACGCGGAAATCAACGGGATAGAGCTGGAAGTTGTCCAAGCCGACCTGACCGCTTTGCCCGAGGCGCTTCGGCAGCGCCAGTTCTATCACGTCATTGCGAATCCGCCCTATTATCGGGCGGGGGCGCATAGCCCTGCAAAGGATGCTGGAAGAAGTGTGGCCCTGAGCGAAGACACCCAGTTGGCCGACTGGATTGCAGTGGCTGCCAGACGCCTTGCGCAAAAAGGGTACCTGCACATGATCCAGAAAGCCGATCGACTGCCCGACATGCTGGCAGCGTGCCAAGGGAAATTGGGATCGGTAGAGTTGTTGCCGCTAAGCCCACGGACAGGGCGAGAGGCTGAGCTGATCATTCTGCGTGCCCGCAAAGGAGGGCGTGCGGCATTTCGCCTCCACCCACCTTTGATTCTGCACGCGGGTGAACGTCACGAAAAAGACGGCGAAAGCTATACGGATGCGGTATCGGCTGCGCTTCGGAAGGCCGCTGCCCTGCCCGGGTTCTGACGACGACCGGCAATGTCCAGCCGATTTTGTCGGATTTGTTTCAGATTCTGTGCGTCTGCAGCGTGACAGGGTGGAAACGATGTGATCAACTTCTTACGTGACATACAGACACGTATAAAAGGAGGATCGCAATGAGCGTGAGCGCACATCTGACAGAACTGAAGAAAAAGCACGAATCTCTCGGTCTAGAAGTAGAACAAGCCCAACGCTCGCCAGGCATCGATGATCTCCACATAGCCCAGCTGAAGAAACAGAAGCTCAAGCTGAAGGAAGAGATCGAGCGACTGTCTGCTTAAGATTTCAAACTGGAACGGGCCGCGATCAAGGCCCCGCCGGTAATCAGAGAAGCCGCGATCGCCAGCCCCCAGGATGGGGCAGCGATCCCGGCCATCACCAAAGCAAGTGTCGACAATAGCGGGGCCGCGTAAGATGAGGTCCCGAGCATTTGAATATCACCCTGCTTCACCCCGATATCCCAGACGTAAAAGGCCAGCCCAACGGGCCCAAGGCCAAGTGCCAGTACAGAAACCCACCCTAGTGTCGAGTCGGGCAGCACGGTGTCTTCCATTGCCAGATGCAGCAGACCCGAAGCCAACGCAGCCATCAGACAAAAGACCGCAACCGAACTGGTCGGTGTATCGCCCAATCTGCGTGACAGAACTGAATAGCCTGACCATGTCATCGCGCAAAGCAGGGCCAATGTGTATCCTGGCAGATGTTGCGCCTGAAAACCTGCGCTCCCGCCTCCGGTGATGATCAAAGCAGCCCCAGCAAAGCCAAGGCACGCCCCAATCAAGTGACCAGCGCGAAGCTGCTCGCCCGGTAGCAGGCCGGAAAACAGAACGATAAGAAGGGGCCAGAGATAGGCAATCAGTCCGGCCTCGGCCGCGGGGGCCATGCGTAGGGCTGAAAAATACAATGCGTGGTACCCGAACAGGCCCAATGAACCGAACAGGTAGGTCGTCCAGGGGATCTGTTTCAACCCGCTGAACCCACCGGTTGCGGCTGTCCAGATCAACCCAAGTGTACCACCAATCGAAAAGCAGATCGTGTTCAGCAGCAAAGGCGGTGTAGGTGCAGAGCCGACGGTCAAAAGCGCCAGCAAAGCCCATAATAGTACGGCCCCAAAACCGATGGCTGTTGCGCGCGTTTTGGTCATGATCCGGAAACCTCTTCGATCGGAACAATGTCGAACTCATCCGAAATATGCGCGGTCTTTTCAATCTCGGTCAGGAACCAATCCCGAAATGCTGCGATCTGAGGACGTTTCTCGGCCCCCGGAAGGCACAGGAATCGGAACCGGCCCTGCGTTTCCAGCGCGACCTTGAAGGGGGCAACCAGCCGACCTTCGGTCAAGTCCTTGAGGATCATGGCACGCCGTCCAAGGGCGACACCAACACCAGCGACAGCGGCGTCAATCGCGTGATCTGCGTTGGAAAAATGCGCCCCATGAGTGGGTGTGAAATCGATACCCACAGCGCGGAACCAGGCAGGCCAGTCGCAGGGTGGGGTCAGAAAGTTGATCGAATCGTCGTGGATCAACGGTGCGTCGCGCAGGCTGTCTGGCGTGGTGAATTGTTCCGCCAGCTCCGGGGTCATGACCGGAGTCAGCCACTCCTTTCTTACAGGTACGGAATACAGCCCCTCATCGGCGGAATTGCCAAACCGGATGGCAACATCCACATCATCCCGCTCCAGATCCATATTGCGCAACGTGGCCGAGAATTTCAGATCGATTTCCGGATGCGCACGGGCAAACTCGTAAAGGCGAGGCGCCAGCCACTTTGCGGTCAGCGCCGGACCTGCGGTGACGGTCAGTCCGGTGCCATCCTCCTGCCTGCGTACGGCACGCCACGCGGCTTGCAAGGTGGCAAAGCCTTCTGCCGCGCCGGGGGCCAGGGCGCGGCCCGCATCGGTCAGTTCCACAGCGCGGTTCAGACGGCGGAACAGAGGGCGGCCCAGATGCTCCTCAAGCGATTTGATCTGAAAGGACAGGGCCGCTGGCGTCACGTGCAGCTCTTCCGCCGCTTTCGCGAAGGACATGTGCCGGGCCGCGGCATCAAAAGCCCGAAGCGCGGTAAGTGGGGGCAGATAATCACTCATAGCCAAGAAATTCTTAACTGAAGGTTCAGGAAACTTCGTTTGTCACGGCTTTAAGTGACCTTCATATTCACATCAGGTCAAGCAAAACTGAATTGAAAGGCGGCTGCCATGATCGAGATGACAACAAATCCCGCCGCCCAAGTGGCGATCCTGCGCGCTCATGAAGAGCGTGGCAAGGTGGTCCGGCAGATGTGGAATTGGGTATTGGGTTCCCGCTGATCGCAGCGCGCGCGTTCTTACGGGATCAGAAAGGGCCGGTCCAAAGGGGCCGGCCCGTTTTTTTGTTCACAAGCCTGGATCAGACGAAGAACTGAGCACCGTTGGCCGAGATGGTCGAGCCGTTGATGAATTGAGATTCGTCCGAGGCCAAGAAGGTCACACAGCGTGCAATCTCTTCAGGCTCGCCCAGACGACCGGCAGGGATCTGGCCAATAATCGATTCGCGTACCTTTTCAGGCACCGCCATCACCATCTCGGTTGCGATATAACCGGGGCAGATTGCGTTGGCCGTGATGCCCGCCCGCGCGCCTTCCTGCGCCAGAGATTTCACGATGCCCAGATCGCCAGCTTTGGTCGCAGCATAGTTCACCTGAGCGAACTGGCCCTTCTGACCGTTGATGGAGCTGATGACGATGACACGGCCAAACTTGCGCTCGCGCATGCCAGGCCAGACAGGGTGCACAGTGTTGAACACGCCAGTCAGGTTGGTGTCGATCACGTCTTTCCACTGATCGGGTGTCATTTTGTGGAAAGGTGCATCACGGGTGATGCCAGCATTGGCGACAACGATATCGATGGGGCCAACCTCGGCCTCAACCTTTTCGATACCTGCTTTGGATTCGTCATAATCGGCGACGTTCCACTTGTAGGTCTTGATGCCGGTTTCTTCGGTGAATTTCGCGGCGGCTTCGTCATTCCCTGCATAGGTGGCCGCAACGTTGTATCCTTCGGCTTTGAGCGCCTTGGAAATTGCTGCGCCAATGCCGCGGGAACCGCCGGTAACGAGTGCTGTACGTGCCATTTAGGACTCCTCCAATTTTAGTCGCCTTGGTAATGCTGTTACTTTGAGAGATGCTTGTGCGCAATATTGTTTCGTCGTTAAGGTGTTTATTTCGGATGGCAATATCGTCGCATCTAAGGGGTACGACCCCAGTTTAACAAAAAAGGGCGTCCCATGGACGCCCTTTTCTATTTGGTTATTGGCGCACTTAGTCGCGCTCCACACACAGGGCGACACCCATGCCGCCGCCGATGCACAGAGTGGCCAGACCTTTCTTTGCGTCGCGGCGCTTCATTTCGAACAGCAGCGTGTTTAGAACGCGGCAACCTGATGCACCGATCGGGTGGCCGATGGCAATTGCGCCGCCGTTCACGTTCACAATCGACGGGTCCCAGCCCATGTCTTTGTTCACTGCGCAGGCTTGCGCGGCAAAGGCTTCGTTGGCTTCAACCAGGTCCAGATCGTCGACGGACCAACCTGCTTTTTCCAATGCCTTGCGCGAAGCGTAGATCGGGCCAACGCCCATGATCGACGGGTCCAGCCCGGCAGTTGCGTAGGACGCGATGCGAGCCAAAGGTTCGATTCCGCGCTTTTCTGCGTTTTGAGCCGACATCAACAGGGTCGCGGCGGCGCCGTCGTTCAGGCCCGAAGCGTTTGCAGCTGTGACCGATCCGTCCTTGGTAAAGGCGGGGCGCAGCTTTGCCATGGCTTCCATTGTAGCGCCGTGGCGGATGTATTCGTCCTTGTCCATCACGATGTCGCCCTTGCGGGTCTTGATGGTGAAGGGCACGATTTCGTCGACAAACTTGCCAGCTTTTTGCGCCGCCTCGGCCTTGTTCTGCGAAGCGACAGCGAATTCATCCTGCATGTCGCGGCTGATCTGCCATTTCTCGGCAACATTTTCCGCCGTCTGACCCATGTGATAGCCGTTGAAGGCATCCCACAGACCATCGCGGATCATGGTGTCGATATACTTCATATCGCCCATCTTGTGACCCGCGCGCAGGGCGGCGGCGTGGGGTGACAGGGTCATGTTCTCTTGGCCACCAGCGGCGACGATATCGGCATCGCCCAGCTGGATGTGCTGAGCGCCCAATGCGACGGCACGCAGGCCCGAGCCGCAAACCTGGTTAATTCCCCAGGCGGCGCTTTCCTGCGGCAAACCGGCGTTGATATGCGCCTGCCGAGCCGGGTTCTGGCCCTGAGCCGCAGTCAGAACCTGACCCATGATGGTCTCACTGACTTCGCCTTTTTCAATCCCGGCGCGCTCGACAACTGCTTCCAGGACGGCCGCGCCCAGATCATGTGCGGGGGTGTTCGCAAACGAACCACTAAAGCTGCCAACACCTGTTCGTGCGGCGGATGCGATTACTACGTTGGTCATATGATCAGTCCTTTACCGTCATTATCTGGCGGAATGTCTGACGGCGCAGGCCGAGAGTTTCCCTCTCGAAACAAGAGCGCCCCGTTTTCCCCCGCTCAAGTACTTCTGCAATAGCGTAATGCTGCACTTGCAGCAACGGGCAGCTTGTCTCAGCTTGGGAAATGGCGGAAAAATGTCGATCACCCACGGATCAACTTGCTGTTTTTGAACTTCTTTCCTGCTTCCACGGGGGTGAAACACTGGGCGCACCGAACAAAAAGCCCTGCATGCAATCCACGCCACTTGCAAGCAAAAATGCCGCATCCTTCTGTGTTTCGACCGATTCGGCAGTGACCAGAATTTCAAACTCACGCGCCACGGCAATCAAGGCCCGCACCAAAGCCTGGTTGTCGGGGCTGTCGCTGATACCCCTGATAAACTGACCATCGATCTTTGCGGCGTCGAACAGAAATTCGCGAAAGTGGCGGAAACTGAAGTTGCTGGCACCAAAGTCGTCCAGCGCAAAGGCGATGCCGCGATCCTGAAGGCGGTCCATGAAGTCGACCACCAATTCAGGCACCTGCATGGCAGAGCTTTCGGAGATTTCTAGGATCAGCCGTTCGCCCAGCTGCGGGTCCCGTTTCAGAAACCGGTCCAGTATACCGGACCAGTTGGAATAACCGATCGAGCGGGCGGACATGTTGATCGACAGGCGGATCTGGGGGTTCTTCACCAACGTGCGCAGACCAAGTTCCAACGCGACGCAGTCGAGATCACGTCCGATCGGGGTGTTTTCAACCTGCGGCATGAATTCGCGGGCGGGTATAACACGCCCTGTTTCATCCATCACGCGAATGAACCCTTCATAAAACGCGATGCCATGCGGCGGGTGCGCCTGAACAACTGGCTGAAAGGCCAACCGACATTGCTTGTGCTTCACAGCATCGGTTGCCATCTGAACCACCGAACGATCCCGTGTTGACACTGCTGCATTCAAAGGGGTGTCCAACCCTTCGGGAAGATTGGCGAGCTTTTTGTTTCCCATAGGCGCAGATTCCCGTGTGTCCGGAACAGGTGTTTTGACACAGTTTCGGGGCAAACAGATGAATCTGCGGTTAAAGCGTCAGAAGAAGTTGCTTAATGCGGTTTCAGCGCGCGGAATGCCCGGCACGGGCCAGTGATACCGCGGCTCCAAGAAGGGCTCCTGTCGCACCCAGAATCATCAGGACAAAACCCAGTGCGATCAGCGTGCCAACAAAGCTGCCGAGCGCGGCAAGCATGGCCAGCAACAGGCCAAATAACCCGACGAAGGTCGAAATGGTTGCCAAACGTTTCATGCCGCCCCTCGCTCAACTATGCGCCACATTCCATGACCGATATGGCGTGCAAAGGCCGGAGTTCAAGTCGTAGTGGGGCCTGACAGCTGTGTCAGGCCTGTTCCGCCTGTCCTTTCGGCAGGATCTTGTCGACCTGCTCAAATCCGGGCGTTCCCCGGTCCTCGGGGTGGCGAGCCAGGTGCTTGGCTTTTATCTGTTCCGAGTTGTCGCGGCTGCCGTCGTGGCTGTAACCCGGCGGTGCGAAACAATAGGCCAGACGTTGCCGCAGTGTCAGGCCGGGCTGCGTGGCGTCGTGCCAGATGCCGACCCATTCGTGAAACGCAACGCGCAAAGGGTTGAAGGTGCCGATATTGTGAACCAGCCCGTAATCGACCCGGTCGTTTTCCTGTTCAGGCACAAATGTCCCGAACATCTTGTCCCAGATGATGAAAACTCCGGCGTAATTGCAATCCAGATACCGTGCGTTTCGGCCGTGATGCGCGCGATGATGGCTGGGGGTATTCATGATCGCTTCGAACCATCGGGGCATCTTGCCGATGGCCTCGGTGTGAATCCAGAACTGATAGATCAGGTTCAATCCGCCAACGAACAGAACCATGGCCGGATGGAAACCCAGCAGGATCAGCGGCGCGCGAACGACCATCATGAACGTAAAGGTATAGGTCCAAGTTTGCCGCAGCGCTGTGGTCAGATTGTAGTGCTGCGAGCTGTGGTGGTTGACATGGCTGGCCCAGACCCAGCGAATGCGATGCCCAAAACGATGTACCCAGTAATAGCGAAGATCATCCAGAACAAAGCACAGAATGATAACGGGAATTGACGTGCCAAGATCCAGAGGAGTGATCTGCCAAAGCCACATGAAAAACGCATAGGCGATAAAGCCCAGCAAAAAGCCCGACGCGATGTTCCCGGCCCCCATGATCAGCGAGGTCACCGCATCGCGCGTTTCATACCGACCGCCTTTGCCTTTGACTGCGATCCACAGGAATTCTGCCAGAATAGCAGCGATGAAAAACGGGACGGCCCATTGCACCGCATCGGGGAAGCTTACCTGGTCTGTCATACGGGCCTCATCAAGTGTTGCCAGTGCTGGCGTTCGGTCTGGTCAAGGTGAAGGGTCGCGCGCGGGGTGCTGAAGTCGTGAAACCGAACTTCGATGCCATTGGCGGTCTCAAGCCAGTCGAAATCATGGAGATGCCGCGCGACGGTGTCGGCCCCGAAGGACCAGATCAACCCGGCCCCATTCTGTGTCCGCACCAGCGCCGCGTGACCGTCATGGGCGATTGTCACGTCGATCACCGTGTCATCGGGAAAATGCCGGAGCCACTGGCGTGGCGCCGTGTCCGGCGTCAGCACATGCAACTGCGACTTGCCCGTCAGATGCAGCAACAGCGTAATCCCGGCTATGCCCCCAACGACCAGCACCAATAGAATTTCCAGCGGCATTCCGTCCTCCTGAGCGCAGAGTGCAAAGGAGGATGGAAACTGTCAAAGGTGGCGTCGCGTCAGCTGTGTTCCAAAACCAAGGCTTTGATCGCGGCCATCCGACAAGCAGGAATACTAGTCGGAGATCATGTAGGTTACCGGATCTCCCTTGCCCTTCTTGCGTACATCATTGGTGGTAGCAGCATCGGTGGCCATCCAAAAAACACCCGCCATCGCGGCAACTCCTGCAATAGAATTCATCAAAAATCCTCCGAGTTGAATGCCCGGAGGAAATCATGATTTGCTGATATTAAGGCTATTTCCTCAGTTTTCTGCGCCAACAAGCGTCGAGATAATCGCCTTCGCGCTATCCGAGTTCCATTCAGCATCACCGATCAAACGCGCGATTTCCTGACCTTCGGGATTCAGAATGACCGTGATTGGCAACGCGATGATGCCAAACTCGCGCGCGGCAGCCGAGCTGAGGTCCTGATGACGCGGCAGGTTGGAGATGCCATTCTCTTCAAAGAACTTCTTGATCCCTGCTGGCGAGTTGCGGCCTGTGGCAAGGGTCAGGACCTGAAACTTGTCACCCCCAAACTCGTCCTGCAATTCGGCGATCTGCGGCATTTCTTTGCGACAGGGGGCACACCAGGTGGCCCAGAAGTTCAGCAGAACATACTTACCCTCATAATCGGCCAGCGTGCCGACACCCCCGTCATCTTCCAGCTGAAACTCGATCACTTTTGCCGGTTTGGGCTCCTTGTGCAGGATCAAACGTTTCAGGCTGTCTTCACGCAGAGGAGCCAGCGTTTCTGCATCGGTCGCAAAAGCGGCGTTTGCACCCAGCGCAAGGGCCATATAAAGGGGGATCAAACGAAATAAGCGCATATCAACTCCGGGTTTTCTTACATGACCGATCAATCCTCGAACCAGATGTGGGGCGGCCGCTTTGCCGCCGGTCCAGACGCGATCATGGAGGCGATCAATGCCTCGATCGGGTTCGATCAGCGGATGGCAGCCCAGGACATCGCAGGCTCGCGCGCCCATGCGGCCATGTTGGCTGCCACAGGCGTCATAAGTGATAGTGATGCGCAGGCCATTCGGGAAGGGCTGCTCACCGTATTGTCAGAAATCCAGAGCGGCACGTTTCAGTTCTCAACAGCGCTGGAAGACATCCACATGAATGTCGAGGCGCGGCTGAAAGAGATCATTGGCGAGCCGGCTGGCCGTTTGCACACAGGGCGTTCGCGCAACGATCAGGTGGCGACGGATTTCAAACTGTGGGTCCGGGATCAGTTTGATGCGGCGGAGTCCGGTATTCTGGCCCTGATCCGCGCGCTTTTGGCGCAGGCCGAAGCAGGCGCCGATTGGGTCATGCCGGGCTTTACCCATCTGCAAACTGCGCAACCCGTAACTTGGGGGCATCACATGATGGCCTATGTCGAGATGTTTGGCCGCGACCTGAGCCGAGTCCGCGACGCCCGTGCCCGAATGAACGAATCCCCGTTGGGGGCTGCCGCGCTGGCGGGCACATCTTTCCCCATTGACCGTCATATGACGGCGCAGGCGTTGGGCTTTGATCGTCCCGCCGCCAATTCGCTGGATGCCGTCAGCGACCGCGATTTTGCATTGGAATTCCTGTCGACCGCCTCGATCTGCGCCTTGCACCTGTCGCGTTTTGCCGAGGAATTGGTGATCTGGTCTTCGGCCCAGTTCCGTTTCGTGTCCCTGTCCGACCGGTTTTCGACCGGCTCGTCGATCATGCCGCAGAAAAAGAACCCGGATGCAGCTGAACTGATCCGCGCCAAGGTTGGGCGCATCTATGGGGCCAACACCGCGCTGATGATGGTGATGAAGGGCCTGCCGTTGGCCTATTCAAAGGACATGCAGGAAGATAAGGAACAGGTCTTTGACGCCGCCGACAACTGGATGCTGGCGCTGGCGGCGATGGAAGGGATGGTCAAGGACATGACCGCCAACCGCGACAGCCTTGCCGCCGCCGCCGGCTCGGGTTTCTCGACCGCGACGGATCTGGCCGACTGGCTGGTACGCGTGCTGGGCCTGCCGTTCCGGGATGCGCATCACGTCACCGGATCACTGGTGGCCATGGCCGAGGGTAAGGGTTGTGACCTGCCCGACCTGACACTGGACGATATGCAATCGGTCCATGGTGAAATTTCGGATGACGTCTACTCTGTCCTTGGCGTCGACAATTCGGTAAACTCGCGCCAGTCCTACGGCGGTACCGCCCCCGATCAGGTGCGGGTCCAGATCGAACGATGGAAGGCAATGGTATGACGACCGCGCTACGTGCGATCCTGATTACGGTTTCCGGCCTGGTACTGGCCGGGTGCGGGGCTGATGGTGAGCCTGACCAACCAACTGCCCCTCAGCCCACGGTCAGTGCCACAATCGGGGTTGGATCAAGCGGTGCGTATGTCGGCGGAGGTGTCGGCCTAAGTCGCGGGCCGCTGGGCATTTATCTTGGATTCTGACCGCTTTGCGTGTTGCGCCTCCGGTCCTGACACCTCATGTTGCGCGCGCGTATCGATCACCTGTCACACAAAGGAATGGTATTGAGATGAGAATTCTGGGACTGGTTTGTGCACTTGCGGTTTTGGCGGCCTGTGAGCCTTCGTCAGCGCAACGCCCGGAACCTGCGGCCGAACCAAAACAATCGGGCACCGGCATTTCTATCTCGGGCTATGGCCGAGTTGGTGTTTCAACTCAAAACTAAACCGGGACCAGGGATACGGAATCCATTGATCCGAAGTCCTTTTATGGTCTAAGCGCGCAAGCATGGATCACTTTTTGTACCGCGACGGCGCGCTTTACGCCGAGGATGTCCCCGTCTCTGAAATCGCAGCCGCGGTTGGAACACCGTTCTACGTCTATTCCACGGCTACATTGTTGCGGCATTTCAAACTGTTCGATGACGCGTTGGACTGCACCGATCATCTGATCTGCTACGCGATGAAAGCGGCCAGCAATCAGGCGATCCTTAAGACATTGGCCCAAGCAGGCGCTGGGATGGACGTGGTCTCGGGCGGAGAATATCTGCGGGCGAAGGCGGCTGGTGTTCCCGGTGACAAAATCGTGTTCTCGGGTGTAGGGAAAACAGCGGACGAGATACGCATAGCGCTGAGCGGCGGCATTCGCCAGTTCAACGTCGAGTCCGAGCCCGAGATGGAAGTGATCAACGCCATTGCGCTTGATCTTGGCGTAATAGCGCCGATCACCGTCAGGGTGAACCCGGATGTCGATGCCAGGACGCACGCTAAGATTGCCACCGGCAAGTCTGAGAACAAGTTTGGCATTCCGATTGCCCGCGCCTCGGAAGTTTACGCCCACGCCGCCAGCCTGCCGGGGCTGGAGGTGATCGGCATCGACGTTCATATTGGCTCGCAACTGACCGAACTTGAACCGTATGAGCTGGCCTACACAAAGGTGGCCGAGCTAACCGAACGCCTCCGCTCTGAAGGTCACAACATTCGGCGTCTTGATCTGGGTGGCGGTCTGGGCATTCCTTACACCCGGTCGAACAACGCACCCCCATTGCCGATTGAATATGGTGCGCTGGTCAAGAAAACACTGAGCCATCTGGGCTGTGAGATCGAGATTGAGCCCGGACGCCTGATCGCGGGCAACGCCGGGATCATGGTCAGCAAGGTGATCTATGTGAAATCAGGCGAAGGTCGCGACTTTTTGATCCTTGATGGGGCGATGAACGACCTAATCCGCCCCGCAATGTACGAAGCTTACCACGATATCGTTTCGGTGCAGGAACCTGTCGCCGGTGTGGAACAGCGCCCTTACGACATTGTCGGTCCGGTCTGCGAATCCGGGGATACCTTTGCCAAGCAGCGCAATATGCCGCCGCTGAAATCGGGTGATCTGGTCGCATTTCGCAGCGCGGGTGCATACGGTGCGGTGATGTCCAGCGAATACAACACCCGCCCGTTGATCCCCGAAGTTCTGGTGAATGGCGATCAATTTGCAGTCATTCGTGAACGGCCAAGCTTTGACGAAATCATAAACCGCGATACCATACCATCGTGGCTTTGACGCGATAACCGCGCGGGCCCGTCCCGGAGGCCCGTCTTGACCAACAGAACGAAACTGCCAATTCCGCGCCTGTCCCTGTGGCTAACCCATCTCGGTATGGTGGCTGAACAGGTGCTGCGCGCGTTCTGGCCTGCGTTCTCGATTGTTCTGGCTTTGCTCGCCGCTCTGATGCTGGGGTTGCAGGATCATCTGCCCGTTGAAATTGTCTGGGGTGCTGGTGCGCTGTCGTTGATATCTTTTGGTGCAGCATCTGTCCGGGGTGTCACGAAATTCAAACTGCCGTCCCGCGCTGATGCGCTGGCGCGGCTGGATGAGGCTCTGCCCGGTCGACCGATTCAGGCTTTGCTCGATGATCAGGCAATCGGTGCCAACGATGGGGACTCGGTTGCCTTGTGGCAGGCGCACAAAGCCCGCATGGCACAGCGTGCGGCCACTGCTGAGGCTGTGAAACCAGATCTTCGGCTTGCGTCGCACGACCCGTATGCGTTGCGCTATGCCGCTCTGCTGGCATTTGTTGTGGCGCTGATCTTTGGATCGTTGTGGCGTGTGGGTTCAGTGGCGGACATGACCCCGGGCACGGCCGTGGCTGGACAGGGTCCAACTTGGGAAGGATGGGTGGAACCCCCCAGATACACAGGTTTGCCGACCTTATATCTTGCCGACCAAACGGGGGCGGCGCTTTCTGTTCCCAAGGGCAGTCGCATCACCTTGAGACTGTACGGTGAGGTCGGCGCACATAGTCTGACCGAGAGCAGTTCTGCCAGCGGAACCGAGGCGGCAACAGACCCGGAACTGGAGTTTGTCGCCGAACGCTCGGGTCAGTTGCGCATAGATGGACCGGCGGGGCAGGACTGGTCGGTGCTGGTCATTGATGACGCGGCTCCGAAGATCGCGGTTTCCGGAACCGCCGAGTCTGAAGCGGGCGGGCAGATGAAGCTGCCATTTTCCGCCAGCGATGATTACGGCGTGGTTTCGGGCTTGGCCCGGATCGAGTTGGATCAGGCGGCGATTGACCGTCGGTACGGACTGGCGGTCGAGCCAGAGCCGCGCGAGGTGATCGAAATCGAATTACCCATGCCGATCACCGGTGACCGCGCAGATTTCACCGAAGACCTGATCGAGGATTTCTCGCAACATCCGTGGGCGCATCTGCCGGTCAGGATTACCTTGAGGGCAACAGATGCAGCGGATCAGCAAACGTCTTCGGATCCCTATGCGACGGCATTGCCAGCACGGCGCTTCTTTGATCCGCTGGCGGCAGCCGTGATTGAGCAAAGGCGCGACTTGCTTTGGTCGCGTTCCAATGCGCCTCGTGTCTCGCAAGTCCTGAGGGCTGTGTCGCACCGCCCTGAGGAACTGTTTCGTTCTGACACAGCCTATCTGCGTCTGCGGGTTGTTCTGCGGCGATTGGAAACTTTTCATCGATACGGGTTGAAACCCAAACAACAAGAGGAGATTGCACAGGCCCTATGGGACCTTGCCGTACTGATCGAGGACGGGACGCTGGCGGATGCATTGGAACGAATGCGCCGCGCGCAGGAACGTCTGACCGAAGCGATGAAGAACGGGGCCAGCGATGAAGAAATAGCGGAGTTGATGCAGGAATTGCGCGAGGCGACGCAGGATTACCTGCAGCAATTACAACGGCTGGCACAGCAAAATGGTGAAGACGGCGAGCGTCAGCCCGGCCAGAATGGTGAATCTTTGCAAATGACGCAGGATGACCTGCAACGCATGATGGACCGTATTCAGGAACTGATGGAACAAGGTCGCATGGCCGAAGCTCAGCAGGCGCTGGAAGAATTCCAGCAGATGATGGAGAACATGCGTGTAACTCAGGGTCAGGGCCAAGGGCAGCAATCTGAAGGCCAGCAGGCCATGGAAGGTCTCGCCGAAACCCTGCGCGAACAGCAGGGTCTTAGCGATCAGGCCTTTCGTGATTTGCAGGAACAGTTCAACCCCGGCGCGCAATCAGGTGAAAGCCAAGGGAACGAAGGTCGCAACGGTGGTCAAGGTCGGGGGCAAAGCCACGAAGGGCAGGGCGGACAGGGTGAAGGTTCGGATCAGGCCGGAGACGGTGAGCAGGGGCAAGGTTCGCTCGCCGACCGACAGCAAGCGTTGAGAGACGAGCTGGGTCGCCAGCAACAAGGACTGCCCGGTGTCGGCACACCCGAAGGTGACGCCGCCCGCGAAGCGCTGGATCGGGCCGGGCGTGCCATGGACGAGGCCGAGCAGGCCCTGCGTGGCGATGATCTCGCCGAAGCTATCGACCGTCAGTCCGAAGCGATGGAAGCGTTGCGCGAAGGGATGCGGTCGCTGGGTGAAGCTATGGCGCAGGAACAGCAGAACCAACCGGGGCAGGGAACACAAGACGGCGACATGCAGGCCAACAACCGCGATCCGCTGGGCCGAAACCCGGGTGCTGCGGGTTCGATTTCAACCGACGAGAACCTGTTGCAAGGCGAAGATGTCTATCGCCGGGCCCGCGAGTTGCTGGATGAAATCCGTCGCCGGACCGGTGAAACAGACCGTCCCCAGATCGAGTTGGAATACCTCAAGCGGTTGCTGGAGCGGTTCTAGCTCTCAGTTCTGCGCTCCAGATCCTGCCTGAGTTTCGAGCCAGATTCGCGCCTGATCCACTAGCGACACATATGAGCTGAGCAGCGGATCGGCCTGCGGTACGGCCTCGCTGATTTGGCGGGCATTCCCGTAGATCAGGTACAGAACCACGCCGATGATCAGCATCAGCGCAAAACCGCGCAAGAACCCGCCGGACTTGCGGGGCGCCTGCGCCACATCTTCTGCGGGGTCGGACCGCATGCTCGAGTTGATGGCATCGACATCCGGCAGTGCATCCTTTTGCCCGGCATCAACGGCGGTTTCCGAAGTTGCAGGGCGTTTGGGCCTGACCTTTGGCTCTGGTGGGGCTTCTAGGCCCAGATCGGGCTGGCTTTCCAGGCCGCCGCCTTCCTGCGCGCGCAACTCTGCTTCTCGTGCGGCTTCTTCTTTCAGGATACTGGCGACTGATGGGGCAACATTTCCTGTGGATGCAGCAGGTTTTTCAACCTCTGGCGCTGTTTTTTCTGCGGGCTCGGCGTCCTTCTGGGCCTCGACCTCGGTGTCAGGTGTATCTGCCACAACAGGCTTGTCCTCGGGCGCGTTCGGTTCAACCGTCGGCTCGGATGGATGCTTGGCCTGAAACCAGGTTTGATCGCAGTTCGAACACTGCACGTCGCGGCCTTCCTCGGGGATGACCTCGTCAGGAACTTCGTACTGCGCAGTGCAATTCGGACATGTAAGACGCATACTGCCTCCTCGACCGGGTGAAGGGCCGATAATAGTTTTTTCAGGGATGATATTCCGTTAAGACCCAACAGCAAAGGGCGTTTTCGGTTTCATAGGTCAAGTGTCACCAATTGGACTCGGTAGAGCCATTGAAACCGTCGCCCTGCTCGGGCAAGAAGAGCGGCAAAATATTGGGGGCACGTGTGATCGAGCTGGAAAATGTCAGCTATACCTACGGTGGCGGCGAGTTGCTGAGCGATGTCTCGGTTCAATTACAGCCAGGGTCGTTCCATTTTCTGACCGGGCCGTCGGGGGCGGGCAAGACGACATTGCTCAAGTTGTGTTACGGGGCGCTGTTGCCGACCTCAGGGCGTCTTAGCGTGTTTGATCAGGACGTCTCGACCCTTGATCGGGATCAGCTGGCCGTGCTGCGCCGCCGTGTCGGCGTTGTGCATCAGGATTGCCAGTTTCTTGACCATATGACGCTTGCTGAAAATGTCGCCTTGCCACTGATGGTGTCCGGGCGCGGGGAATCGTCCGGGCAAGACAATCTGACCGAACTGCTCAGCTGGGTGGGGCTTGGTGCACGTCTCGAAGCACGGCCACCGGAATTATCCGGCGGTGAACGTCAACGGGCGGCTCTGGCGCGTGCCGTCATCCTGTCGCCCGATGTCATATTGGCGGATGAGCCCACGGGCAATATCGATTGGGAGATGTCGCAACGTTTGTTGCACCTTCTGGTTGAGCTGAACCGAATGGGAAAGACCGTTCTGATTGCCACCCATGACCTGAGCCTGATCCGAGCTGCAAAAAGCCATGTTCAGGCGCGTGTTTTGCGGATTTCGCAGCGAAAGCTGCATCTGGCGGGGGCAGACCTGTGACTGGGGCTGATATCCGAAACCTGCTGCGCGGCGATACCCGTGCTGACCGCGTTGTTCCGCCAACCGGCTACACCGCCCACCTGACCCTGTTTGTCGCTGGTGCCATGGCATTTCTTGCTGTTTTCGCTTTGGCTTTATCCCTCGCCTCTGGCCGCATCGCGGATCGGTGGGCTTCGGAACTGGCGGGCGCTGCAACCTTGCGCATCAATGCACCGGCCGAGCAGCTTGCTGCCCAGACAGAAGCGGCATTGACCGTCCTCAGCCAGACACCAGGTGTCGCGTCTGCCCGTGCGCTTAGCGCAGATGAACAAGCCGCGTTGCTGTCACCTTGGTTCGGGCCGGACCTGCCGTTGGATACTTTGCCAATCCCGCAGCTGATCGAGATCATCGAGGGCGAACCGGGGCTGGATGCAATCGGACTGCGATTGCGATTGGGGGCCGAGGTGCCCGGCGCGGTTCTTGATGATCACACGCGATGGCGCGAACCGCTGGTCGATGCTGCGATGTCCCTGCGTCGTCTGGGGTGGATATCAATCCTGCTGATCGGTGGCGCGACCGCTGCGATGATCACTCTTGCGGCCAACGCATCACTTGCGGCCAATGCGCAGATTATCGAAGTTCTGCGATTGGTTGGCGCGCAGGATGGTTTCATCGCAGGTGCTTTTGTACGGCGGTTTACCTATCGCGCGTTTTTCGGCGCCTCGGTTGGGACCCTTCTGGGAATGACAGGTGTCTTGCTTTTGCCCGAGGCTTCGGATGCGGGTGGATTTCTGACCGGAGTTGGATTTCGGGGCAAAGACTGGGTGTTGCCGGTTCTTATCCCCGTCCTTGGGGCAGCCGTTGCCTTTGTTGCCACATGGGCCGCAGCCCGACGCAAGTTGAAGGAGCTTTCCTGATGTTGATGGCAATTCAGTGGGTTCGTTCCCTCATCTTCATGATTGTAATCTATGCCTGGATGCTGATCCTTGGCATCGCGTTTCTGCCTTATGCTCTGTTTTCTAAAAACGGTGCGCTGAAAGCGTGTAAAACCTACGCCAAAAGCACCATGTGGCTGGCCCGGTGGATGGTTGGTATTCGCTGCGAGGTGCGGGGCAATGCCCCGACGAATGAAGTGGTCATCGGGGCCAAACATCAGTCGTTTCTTGATATCATCATGATTTTCGACGCCATTCCGCACGGCAAGTTTATCATGAAGCGCGAGCTGTTGTTCACACCCGTTATTGGCATGTATGCGCGACGCCTTGGCTGTATCCCGGTCAATCGAGGCAAGCGCGGTGCGGCTGTGGCAAAAATGGTCAAGGACGTCTCAAAAGAGTTTTCTGAACCTGGACAGCTGGTAATCTATCCGCAGGGCACGCGTGTGGCGCCGGGCGCAAAGAAACCCTACAAGGTTGGTACGGCGATTCTGTATGAAGGCCTTGGTTTTCCGTGCGTTCCGGTTGCGACGAATGCTGGCGTGTTCTGGCCCCGCACAGGCGTTTTGCGTAAACCCGGCCTTGCCATTGTAGATTTTCTGGAGCCGATCAAACCGGGTGTTGCCCGCGATGAGTTCCTCGCGCGGTTGGAGAAAGTGATTGAAACACGCTCGAACGAGTTGATGCGCGAAGTGGGGTTTGATCCTGATGGAATTCATTGAAAAAGTAGAAGCTCTCGAGGCGTTGTACGGAACGCCAGGTGCTGCTTCGTTACGAAAGGTCGTTCGACACTTAACTCCGCTCTATCGCAAGTGGATTGAAGCCTCGCGTCTTTGCATTCTCAGTACAGTTGGTCCCGAGGGGGTGGACGGAAGCCCACGCGGGGACGATGGTGCTGTTGTGCGCGAATTGAACCAAAAAACACTGGCGCTGCCTGACTGGCGGGGAAACAACCGCCTGGACAGCTTGCGTAACATCGTTCGGGACCCGCGCGTTTCGCTGATGTTCTTTGTGCCGGGCTCTGACAATGTCGTTCGGGTGAACGGAACGGCCCGATTGACCGCAGACGCGGCATTGCGCAACCAGTTCGAAAAGGCTGGCAAGGTTCCGGCGACGGTTATCGTTGTGCAGATTGATGAAATTTACAGCCAGTGCGCGCGTGCACTGATACGCGCCCGAACTTGGACTTGTGGCGACGAAAGCAAGGACCTTCCGACGATTGGGCAGCTTCTGTCCGAGGCGTCAGAAGGTGAAGAGGGCGGCGCGCAATATGACAAAGACTGGGCTGCACGCGCCGCCAAAACAATGTGGTAGGTAACGGACGGCTGTTCAGTCAAGCTGCGGCGGCTCCGATTCTGGACACCTTTTTGATCCAGCGATCAACGCTGCCCGGTTTGGGATAGCTTGCGCCTGAAAAGTACGTAAACCGCGTTGGTTTGAAGCCAACAAACCCGAGGATCTGGCCGCGAACCTGCCGAATAAGCGCTTGCCTGTACATCAGACGCATGAACCAGCCGGGCGTGTCAGAGGTCAGGATAACGCGCGCGGTGCGTCCGGTCAGCATCGGGGCTGGAAGGCCGGCCATCGTCGTGTTGCGGGTGTCGAATGTCCGTCCAGGTATGAACATCCGATCAATCAATCCTTTGAGTTTTGCAGGCAGCCCGCCCCACCACATAGGTGTGGTCAGGACCAGATGGTCGCTCCATTCGAAGTCCTGCAACACGTGTTCCAGAACCGGTTCAAGCGGCTTGAAGTCGTGATAGTTGCCCTGACCGAAGTCAAAATCGAACTGCAGGTCGCTCAGATGGACCATTCGGACATCATGTCCGTTTTTGCGGGCTGCCTCGCCATAGGTTTCTGCGAATGTGCGTGACAAGCTGCTCTCTGCCGGGTGTCCATCGAGGATGAGGATTTTCTTGGGGTGCATTGTAGTTCTCCTAAAAATGACCACGGTCAGTTTATAGAATCAAAAAATGACCACGGTCAATATAAAATTTGACCACGGTCAAAAACTGTGCGATTGAGCGGTATGCAAAAAACGATCCAGAAACGTACGATCAAGACCCGCGCCAAGCTTCTCTCAGCTGCGGAAGAGGTTATCCGACATGGCGGATATGAAGCCTTGCGGGTGGAAGACGTTGTAAAGGCCGCGGGTGTTGCCAAGGGGACCTTCTTTGCGCATTTCCGCGACAAGGACGCGCTGATGGAAATCCTGATCGCGGACAAGCTGAATGCGTGTCTGGATCTGGCCCAATCCGGAACTCCACCCAAAACGGTACCAGAGATCATCGCTTCGCTGGAACCGGTCCACGAATTCATGACGTCCGAACGGTACGTGTTCGATCTGTTGATCAGATACTCGGGGGCAACGGCTATCGCAGATATTGGGCCGATTGCCTATTGTTTTGAACGATATTTTCGGGTCGTGATGATGTGGCTTGAAACCGCAGAGGTGCGCAAGGATGTACCATCCGAGCTGTTGGCAGAAGGCGTGCAGGCCTTTGCCATTCAGGCCATGTCCTTACAATATTGCGCGCTGCACTCAGCGACAACGTTCACAGACAGGCTGGAAACATACTTGGATGCATGGCTGACCCCGGCAGGCTGATCGCCACCGGGGTCAGAGGTGTTAGCTGTGGATCGGGCCGTCTCCGCAGGCCAGGGCAGCCTCGCGCACCGCTTCGGAATACGTCGGATGCGCGTGGCAGGTGAGGGCCAGATCCTCGGCAGAAGCACCGAATTCCATTGCCACACAAACTTCGTGGATCAGATCGCCCGCGCCGGGGCCGATGATATGGGCACCCAGGATGCGATCGGTTTCCTTGTCGGCCAGAATCTTGACGAACCCGTCCGCCGCAAAATTCGCCTTGGCACGCCCATTGCCCATAAACATGAACTTGCCGACCTTATAGGCACGACCCTGTTCTTTGAGCGTCGCTTCGGTTTCACCGACATTGGCGACTTCGGGCCAGGTGTAGATCACGCCCGGAATCACGCCATAGTTCACATGACCGTGCTTGCCTGCAACCTGCTCGGCGGCGGCCATGCCTTCGTCTTCGGCCTTGTGCGCCAACATCGGGCCTTCGGTCACGTCGCCAATTGCATAGATGCCCGGCACGTTGGTCTGCCAGTCGACACCAACCTTGATCTGACCACGCGGTGTCATCTCTATGCCCAGAGCGTCCAGTCCCAGACCATCCGAATAGGGTTTGCGGCCTGTGGCAACCAGCACAGTGTCGGCGTCGATCACATGTTCACTGTCATCCTTGAGCAGCTTGTAGGTGACCTTGGCTTTGGTCTTGGTCGCTTCGGTTTTCTGCACCGCCGCGCCCATGACAAATGTCAGGCCCTGTTTCTTGAGAATGCGCTGGAAGGTTTTTTGCACCTCTGGGTCCATGCCCGGCGTGATCTCCTTGAGGAACTCGATCACGGTAACTTCAGCGCCTAGGCGGCTGTAAACCGATCCCAGCTCCAGACCGATCACACCCGCGCCGATTACCACCATTTTCTTCGGGATCTTGTTCAGTGACAAAGCACCGGTCGAGGTCACGACAACTTTCTCATCAACTTCAACACCGGGCAGGGAAGATGGTTCCGACCCGGATGCAATGATAATGTTCTTGGTCACGTGGACTTCATCACCCACTTTGACCTGACCTGCGGCAGGGATTGATCCCCAACCTTTCAGCCAGTCGATCTTGTTCTTTTTGAACAGGAATTCGATGCCCTTGGTGTTGCCGTCGATGACCTCGTCCTTGTAGGCCTGCATCTGCTTCCAATCGACCGAAGGCGCTTTGCCCTTGAGGCCCATCTTGGCAAAGTTATGCTCGGCCTCGTGCAGCTGATGGCTGGCATGTAGCAGCGCCTTAGAGGGAATGCAGCCCACGTTCAGGCAAGTGCCACCCAGTGTTTCGCGCCCTTCGACCACGGCTGTTTTCAAACCCAGTTGAGCGCAGCGGATCGCGCAGACATAGCCACCGGGTCCGGCGCCGATTACGATGACGTCATAATTTGCCATTACATTCTCCTAAATCGACCGGACGATCCGGCGCTTCCCCGACCCGATTTGGCGGGTCGGAAATAGTCTTTGTCAAACAGGTTCCAGCAGCTTGATCGAGATATGGGCAATTCCGCCCCGCTCGTGATGCATTGCCAATTCTTCGGAACCAAAGAAGGCTTTGGCCTTGTCCAGGTTTGTAACCTCGAACATCGCGATAGCGTGGTCCTTTTGGTCGGGGTCGCGCCAGACGTGCAGGTCGCGGATACCCGCGGCCTTGCGCATCGGTTTGTCCTCGCGGAACACTTTCAGCCAAGCATTGAAATCGGCCACATCGGCCTGCCAGAGGACATGCGTTGCCATGCTTACAGGTCCATCAGCAGGCGGCGCGGGTCTTCCAGCGCCTCTTTCACACGGACGAGGAAGGTCACGGCACCTTTGCCATCGACGATCCGGTGGTCATAGGACAGGGCCAGATACATCATCGGGCGGATCTTGATCTCACCATTGATGACCATCGGACGGTCCTGGATCTTGTGCATGCCCAGAATACCCGACTGCGGGGGGTTCAGGATCGGCGAGGACATCAGCGAGCCATAGACACCACCATTCGAGATGGTGAAGGTGCCACCTTGCATCTCAGCCATGCTCAGCTTGCCGTCACGGGCGCGCTTGCCCTTTTCGGCGATCGCTTTTTCGATCGCGGCAAAGGACATGCTGTCCGCATCACGGATGACTGGCACGACCAGACCCTGCGGCGTCCCGGCGGCGACACCCATATGCACGAAGTTCTTGTAGACGATGTCGGTTCCGTCAATCTCGGCATTGACCTCGGGCACTTCTTTCAGGGCATGGCAGCAGGCCTTGGTGAAGAAGGACATAAAGCCCAGCCTTACGCCGTGCTTCTTCTCGAACTGGTCCTTGTACTGATTGCGCAGGGCCATGACCTCGGTCATGTCCACCTCGTTGTAGGTGGTCAGGATCGCGGCTGTGTTCTGTGCATCTTTCAGACGCTTGGCGATTGTCTGACGCAGGCGGGTCATCCGCACGCGTTCTTCGCGTGCCTCGTCCTCGGCAGCCACAGGGGCGCGCGGGGCTTGGGCCACAGGGGTGGGGGCAGCCGCCACAGGTGCCGGGGCCGAAACTGCTGCAACGGCTTTGGCCACGTCCTCCTTCATGATGCGACCGTCGCGGCCTGTTCCGGTGACCTGATCAGCTGACAGTCCGGCTTCGGCCATTGCCTTCTGGGCTGACGGCGCGTTTGCGATGTCTTTTCCTGTGCTGGTTGCTGCGGGCGCAGCCGCCGCTGCCTGGGCCGGCGCGGCTGCTGCACCAACGGCTGCTCCGGAGATGACAGCCAGCTTGGCAGCCGCATCCACGGTCGAACCTTCTGGAGCAACGATTTCTGCAAGAACACCCGAAGTCGGTGCGGGAACTTCAACCGAGACTTTATCGGTTTCCAATTCGCACAGCATCTCGTCCTGCGCGACGTTGTCGCCAACCTTTTTGAACCAGGTCGAAACGGTTGCTTCCGCCACAGACTCACCAAGTGTCGGCACCATCACGTCAACCGACCCAACCGATGCGGCGGGTGCAGCTGCCGGTGCTGCGGATGCCGCTGGGGCAGGGGCTGCGCCTTCGCCAGCCGCAATCGTTGCCAGCAAGGCGTCAACACCGACGGTTTCGCCTTCGGCTGCCACGATTTCACCCATTACACCCGCTGCGGGTGAAGGAACCTCAACGGTGACCTTGTCTGTCTCCAGCTCACACAGCATCTCATCCATGGCGACCGCATCACCGGGCTTTTTGAACCAGGTTGCAACTGTGGCTTCGGTGACCGATTCGCCAAGCGTGGGAACACGAACTTCAATCGTCATCGCTTACTTTCCTTCAATGCTCAGCGCTTCGTTTACCAGCGCTTCTTGTTGGGCTTTGTGTTGGCTGGCCAGCCCCGTTGCGGGCGAGGCCGATGTGGCGCGACCGGCATAGGTCGGGCGCGTGTGTTTTGCATCGATACGGGACAGGACCCATTCAATGTTGGGTTCAATAAAGGTCCACGCACCCTGGTTCTTGGGCTCTTCCTGACACCAGACCATCTCGGCATTCTTGAACCGTTCGAGTTCGTTGATCAGTGAATGTGCCGGGAACGGATAGAATTGTTCGATCCGCATCAGGTAGATGTCGTCGATACCACGCGCATCGCGTTCCTCCAACAGGTCGAAATAGACCTTGCCGGAACACATGACGACGCGCTTGATCTTGTCATCGGCCACCAGCTTGGTGTCAGAGTTGCCTTTTTGCGCGTCATCCCACAGCACCCGGTGGAAGCTGGAGCCTGTGGTGAAGTCATCCGCCGTGCTGACGGCCAGCTTGTGACGCAACAGCGACTTCGGCGTCACTAGGATCAGTGGTTTCCGGAAGGTCCGGTGCAACTGACGGCGCAGGATGTGGAAATAGTTCGCGGGTGTCGTACAATTCGCCACGATCCAGTTGTCCTGACCGCACATTTGCAGGAACCGTTCCAAACGCGCTGACGAGTGTTCTGGGCCTTGCCCTTCAAAGCCATGCGGCAGCAGTGTGACCAGACCGGACATCCGCAGCCACTTGCTTTCACCCGAGCTGATGAACTGATCGAACATGATCTGCGCACCGTTGGCAAAGTCGCCGAACTGCGCCTCCCACAGAACCAGAGCGTTCGGTTCTGCAAGCGAATAGCCGTATTCGAAACCCAGCACCGCGTATTCCGACAGCATCGAATCAATGACATCGTATTGGGATTGCCCGGCACGGATGTTGTTGAGCGGGTAATACCGTTCTTCGGTTTCCTGATGAACAAACCCAGAGTGACGCTGGCTGAACGTGCCCCGTGTTGCATCCTGTCCGGCCAGACGCACGGGGTATCCCTCGGTCAGCAACGAGCCAAACGCCAGTGCCTCGCCCGTGGCCCAGTCGAAGCCTGCACCGGTCTCGAACATCTGTTTCTTATGTTCCAGCAACCGCTCAACGGTTTTGTGCATTGCGAAATCGTCAGGAGCCTTGGTCAGCGCGGCTCCGATTTCCGCCAGTGTCTCTGCCGAGATCGCTGTTTCACCCCGGACATAATCATCCTTGTTCCTGTCCAGATGCGACCAGCGCCCATCCAGCCAGTCGGCCTTGTTGGGTTTATAGTCCTTCCCGGCCTCGAATTCGTCGTTCAGATGGGCCTGAAAGGCGGCCTTCATATCTTCGATCTCACCCTCGGGGATCAGCCCGTCCTTGACCAGCCGCTCGGTATACAAGGAAAGCGTTGTCTTATGGGTTTTGATCTTCTTGTACATGATCGGGTTGGTGAACATGGGCTCATCGCCCTCGTTATGGCCAAACCGGCGATAGCAGAAGATGTCCAGAACCACGTCTTTATGGAACTTCTGGCGGAACTCGGTCGCCACCTTCGCGGCGTGAACTACCGCCTCGGGGTCGTCGCCGTTCACATGGAAGATCGGGGCCTCGACCATCAGCGCGATATCGGTGGGATAGGGGCTCGAGCGGCTGAAATGCGGCGCGGTAGTGAACCCGATCTGGTTGTTGACCACGATGTGCATGGTGCCGCCGGTTCTGTGCCCTTTCAGGCCGGACAGGCCAAAGCCCTCGGCCACAACACCCTGACCGGCAAAGGCCGCGTCACCGTGCAGCAATATCGCCATGACCCTGGTACGGTCCGTGTCGCCCAGTTGGTCTTGCTTGGCGCGAACCTTACCCAGAACTACCGGGTTTACCGCCTCAAGGTGAGAGGGGTTGGCGGTCAATGACAGGTGCACACTGTTGCCATCGAATTCGCGATCGCTGGAGGCGCCGAGGTGATATTTCACATCGCCAGAGCCATCCACGTCCTCTGGCTTGAAGCTACCGCCCTGGAATTCGTTGAAAATCGCGCGATAAGGCTTGCCCATCACGTTGGCCAGAATGTTCAGGCGACCCCGGTGCGGCATCCCGATGACGATGTCACTGAGGCCAAGCGCGCCACCACGCTTGATGATCTGTTCCATCGCCGGGATTAGCGCCTCGCCACCGTCCAGACCGAACCGCTTGGTGCCCATGTACTTGACGTGCAGGAACTTCTCAAAGCCCTCGGCCTCGACCATCTTGTTCAGGATCGCCTTGCGGCCTTCCTTGGTGAACGCGATTTCCTTGCCATAGCCCTCGATCCGCTCCTTCAGCCACGCGGCCTCTTCCGGGTTCGAGATATGCATGTATTGCAGCGCAAAGGTGCCGCAATATGTGCGTTTCACGATCTCAACGATCTGCCGCATCGAAGCGACCTGCAATCCCAGCACGTTGTCGATAAAGATCGGGCGATCCATGTCGGCATCGGTGAAACCGTAAGTCTTCGGGTCCAGCTCAGGATGGGTGCTGGCAGCGCGCATGCCCAGCGGGTCCAGATCCGCGGCCAGATGGCCACGGATGCGATAGGCCCGGATCAGCATCAGTGCTCGCAAACTGTCCAGCACGGCGCGTTTGATCTGGTCGTCGCTGACCTCAGCCCCTTTTTCAGCCGCCTTGTCCTTGATCTTCTTGCCCGTCGCTTTGGCGTCAATCTCGGCCCATTCACCAGTCAGCGCACCAGTCAGGTCGTCTGCTGGCATCGGCGGCCAGTCGGTGCGCGCCCAGGACGGACCTTCGGCTTCGCGTTGAACATCGGGGGCATCATCGCCCATGGCATCAAAGAACGCGCCCCATGCGGCATCCACCGCACCGGGGTTCTTTGTGTATTGCGCATAAAGCTGCTCCAGATATTCGGCATTATGCCCCTGCATGAAGCTTGAGGCATGAAAGGCGGAATTGGGCGAATGTTCGGTCATAGGGCTACCTCTGTTGGGTTGGGACCGTATTGATTGGTGCCTGGCTGGCTGGGGCGTGTCAGCCACCATAGAACCAGGAGGGGCGACACCACCAGTACCAGTAGTGTCGGAAGAACGATGAGCAACGTGGCGCGGGTGAACAGGATATCCAGCCTACCGCCATGCTGGAAATGAGAGGCCAGGCCGATACCGAAAACGAGCACGGCTCCGGCGCCAAGGATCAACAGGATCGGCAGCAGAGCATACAGCCCGCTGCGACCGGTATCATGCATCCGCCGGAAAGCAACTGCCAGATGGGGAAAGAAGACGATCAGGCTGACGATGCCCTGCACCGGTTGCGAGGACGTGGCCGACACGGATTTCGAGGTTTCGGTTTCCGTCACCGCGACCTGCGTGAAGAACTGCCAGTCGATGATCCCGGCAATGATGCTCCAGATCACGATGAACAGAAAAAAGAACCAGTATTCGGGCCGCGAAGCACGGCCCGAAAAGGTGAAGAACTTGGAGAAGCAGGTGCGTATGGCGTCGGAGAAGGTCATGTTTACTCGTTGACCTCTGGCGCGACTAATTGCTGAGAGGTTCGCCTGATTTGGGTCCAGTAGACGGGCGCGTTAGGACCAAAGACCTCAAAGGCATCCGGCAATAATTCTACGTAGAGTAACCCGTCGGTGCGTCTTGGCTCACCTTTTCTGAAACTGACATTGTATGCTCGAGAAGCGGGTGTCACTTTCGTTCCATAAGCTTCTTCTGCAACCGCTGCCGATATAAACTCTGATGTAATCTGGCTTTTTTTCATCAAGTGGTAGCACAAATCAAAATAGAAACGGTTGGCTTCTGCGCCTTTGATTGCAGTGGTGCCTGCGATTATGATCTCCTCACCTTTTGGGTCGACTAAAATGTCCGGGCGGCTCGTATACGCATCAAAATATAGCTCCTTTATATCGCCAGTGTACCAGTTGAGGACCTCGAGACGTTTCTCTGCCCAATCTAGGCCATTTTCCCAGAAATAAGTGTTAAGAATACCTATCCATTGTTCGGATAACATAGCCGATCTTTGAGTTGCGTCATCCGCGTCGATCCAGCTCTCTTGACGCAGCCGGGATACGATTTCCCGGCTGTCAATTTCAGTCTCACTGCAAACAGACTCGGGCCAATTGAGTTCATCGGCAGCCAGCGCGTTTGCTGATAAGCAAAGCGCTGCCGCGACCAATCCACCATAGAGTCTGCGAGCGGGCATCTTACCCAATCGCTTCCAACACAGCCTCTCCCAGCTGCGCCGGGCTTTCAGCCACGACGATACCGGCCGAGCGCATGGCTTCGATCTTGTCCTCGGCACCGCCCTTGCCGCCGGCGACGATCGCGCCCGCGTGGCCCATGCGGCGGCCCGGAGGGGCCGTGCGGCCTGCGATGAAGCCTGCAACTGGCTTCTTGCGGCCTTTCTTGGCCTCATCTGCCAGGAACTGCGCGGCTTCTTCCTCGGCCGAACCACCAATCTCGCCAATCATGATGATCGAAGTGGTTTCGTCATCTGCCAGGAACCATTCCAGCACGTCGATATGCTCAGTCCCTTTGATCGGGTCGCCGCCAATGCCCACACAGGTGGACTGGCCCAGTCCTACGTCCGTTGTCTGTTTCACGGCTTCATAAGTAAGCGTACCCGAGCGGGAAACGACACCCACGCTCCCGCGTTTGTGAATATGGCCGGGCATGATTCCGATCTTGCAGGCGTCAGGCGTGATGACACCGGGGCAGTTCGGGCCAATCAGGCGCGACTTGCTGCCTTCCAGCGCGCGTTTCACTTTCATCATGTCCAAAACCGGGATACCTTCGGTGATGCAGACAATCACTTCCATCTCGGCATCAATCGCTTCGAGGATCGAATCCGCCGCGAATGGGGGCGGTACGTAGATCACCGATGCGTTAGCTTCGGTCACGTGCTTGGCCTCGTGGACCGAGTTGAACACGGGAAGGCCCAGATGCTCCATCCCGCCTTTGCCGGGGGTCACGCCGCCGACCATCTTGGTGCCATAGGCAATAGCCTGTTCGCTGTGGAATGTACCTTGCGAGCCGGTAAAGCCCTGACAGATCACTTTGGTGTTTTCATCGATGAGGACTGCCATTTTGTCCCTTTCTCTAGGCGGTGTGGGATTGATAGGGTTCAGCCGCTGGAAGAACCTGCGGCGCATAGGTGATTTTCTGAAGCGTGGCGCGACCAAGGGCCAGATCGGCCATCGTGCGCAGGCCGCTGCTGATTTCGGCGATACCGCGCCTGATTTTTTGGCGGACCAGCGGCCAGCCCGTAGGGCGTGCGCGGTGGGCACCCATCTGGATTTCGCCCGGCGCATCGTTGCCTTGCTCGACCATGGCAGGGATCACCTGATAGACATTGACCCGACGCGCCGCGGGCGAGGCTGACGGGTTGAACAACAGGCCATCCAGTGCGATGTCATAAGGCTTTTGCGCCAGAAAATGTTCTGCTGCTTTTCGGGTCAACGCATATGCGGCACCGCCAGGGTGGCGCGAGCGCATCAGGCACAGCTCCCGACCCAGATGGGGTAAACGCTTGCGCCCAAGTGCGAGGTAAAACTTTGTACTGCGCCAGCGTTCGAACCGCACGATATCGGCATCCTCTGGCCACCAGGACGCATCGTTCAACCAATCCGCCAGTTCTGGCGACAGGAAAACATCATCCTCAAGTATCAAGGCCTGTTCCGCGCCAGAGGCGACAACGTCCTCCCACGCTTTGGCATGGCTTAGGGTGCAGGCCATGTCCTTGGTATGGAAATAACCCCAAGGTCCCTCGGACCGGCATTCACGCAGAAAATCCTCACGGGTGGCGGCGTCGCAATCAACAGCGTTGACGCGCGTCGCCGACAGGCCTGCCTTTTGCAGCTCCTGCGCCATCAAACGCGCCCGCCCGGTGGCGCGTTCAAGACCTATGAGGAAGATGGGGATGGACATCAGATCGATTGTTTCTTTCGATTTCCCGCGTGAAATGGATAAAGTTGGATTGTAGTTGCCGTGGGGTCGGCCTGTAGCCCACTCCACAGCAACTTGCTTACCCCTTAACCGCCTTGACGATCTTCTCGGCACCGTCTTTCAGGTTGTCCGCCGCGATCACGTCCAGACCCGAGTTGTTGATGATTTCTTTGCCTTTCTCGACATTGGTGCCTTCCAGTCGCACGACAAGCGGAACCTGCAGACCGACCTCTTTCACCGCAGCCACCACGCCCTCGGCGATGACGTCACAGCGCATGATGCCGCCGAAGATATTGACCAGAATGCCTTTGACCTGCGGGTCCGAGGTGATGATCTTGAACGCCTCGGTCACCTTCTCTTTGGTTGCACCGCCACCCACGTCGAGGAAGTTGGCAGGTTCGGCACCATACAGTTTGATGATGTCCATCGTAGCCATCGCCAGACCGGCACCGTTCACCATGCAGCCAATCTCACCATCCAGTGCGATGTAGTTCAGGTCGTATTTGCTGGCTTCCAGTTCCTTGGGATCTTCCTCGGTCGTGTCGCGCAGTTCGGCGATATCCGGGTGGCGGTAGACCGCATTGCCGTCAAAGCCAACCTTGGCATCCAGCACTTTCAGGTCGCCACTGTCGGATACGATCAGTGGGTTAATCTCCAGCATCTCCATATCCTTCTCGACGAAGGCTTTGTAGAGGATGCCCATGAGCCTGACACACTGCTTGACCTGCGCGCCCTCAAGCCCCAGCGAAAATGCGATGCGGCGACCGTGGTAGGGTTGGTAGCCGGTGGCCGGGTCAACCGAGAAGGACAGGATTTTCTCGGGCGTCGCGGCAGCAACCTCTTCGATGTCCATACCGCCTTCTGTCGAGCAGACAAACGAGATACGGCTGGTCTGACGATCCACCAGCAGAGCCAGGTACAGTTCACGCTCGATGCCGGAACCGGCTTCGATATAGATGCGGTTGACCTGCTTGCCTGCCGGACCCGTCTGATGGGTGACCAGAGTGCGCCCCAGCATCTTCTTGGCTTCTTCGGCCGCTTCCTCGACCGATTTCGTCAGCCGGACACCGCCTTTTTCACCAGCATCGGCTTCTTTGAACGAGCCTTTACCGCGGCCACCCGCGTGAATCTGCGCCTTGACGACCCAAAGCGGCCCATCCAGTTCACCGGCTGCGGTTTTGGCTTCCTCGGCGCGCAATACGGCGCGACCATCGGAGACCGGAGCGCCGTAGCTGCGAAGAAGAGCCTTGGCCTGATATTCGTGAATGTTCATCGAAATTGTCCCGTCTGACTGCGTTTAACCGTTATAGGCGTGTCTAGCGGGCAAATTTAAAGGGTTTTTTGACCTGCGACGGGAAATTGTCGAAGATTTTCAACATTTGTGATCACAGGTTTTTAGGGTGTGATCACAAAAATTCAAGCGTCATCGATTGATTCGATATTTCTGCACAGTTTTTTGAAATCACATTCGAAAAAAGGGATTTGGGACGTTTGCGCCAACATATGCGGCCGGGTTCCGCGGTGGCAAATGAAAACCGGCCCAGAATTGGGCCGGCCTCAAATTCGGATTGTCTGGCAGTTTTACGCCAACGAGCTGTCGATACCCTTGCACGCCTCGATCAGGCCTTTCACGGCGTTGACCGAGTTGTCGAAGCCGGCTTGCTCGTCTTCGTTCAGCTTGATGTTCACAATGCGCTCGACGCCACCAGCGCCGATGACAGTCGGCACCCCGACATAAAGGCCGTTAACACCCAACTCACCGCTGCAGTACGCCGCACAAGGCAGAACACGCTTCTGGTCTTTCAGATAGGCTTCGGCCATTTCGATCGCCGAGGTGGCGGGCGCGTAATAAGCCGATCCGGTTTTCAGCAAACCGACGATTTCGGCGCCACCATCACGGGTGCGCTGTACGATGGCATCCAGCTTTTCTTGCGAGGTCCAGCCCATTTCAACCAAATCAGGCAGCGGGATACCGGCAACGGTCGAATAACGAACCGACGGCACCATGGTGTCGCCATGGCCGCCCAATACGAACGCGGTCACATCGCGCATCGAGACGTTGAACTCTTCCGACAGGAAATGCGCGAAACGTGCTGAATCCAGCACGCCAGCCATGCCGCAGACTTTGTTATGCGGCAGGCCCGAGAATTCGCGCAGCGCCCAGACCATGGCATCCAGCGGGTTGGTGATACAGATCACGAACGCATCGGGCGCATGTGCTGCGATACCTTCGCCGACCGATTTCATGACTTTCAGGTTGATGCCCAGCAGGTCATCGCGGCTCATGCCCGGTTTGCGGGCTACGCCTGCGGTCACGATGCAGACATCCGCGCCGGCGATATCGGCATAATCGCTGGTGCCTTTCATCGAGGCGTCAAAGCCTTCGGACGGGCCTGACTCGGCGATGTCGAGCGCCTTGCCCTGTGGCAACCCGTCAGCGATGTCAAACAGGACAACGTCACCCAGTTCTTTGACAGCTGCAAGATGCGCAAGCGTGCCGCCGATGTTCCCCGCGCCGATCAGCGCAATCTTGGGTCTGGCCATTTGGAATATCTCCGGTCGGTTTTGAAATCGCGGCTGTGCTAGTCGTTAAAACGGCATTAGGCAAGAGTTCTGCGACGTGGCATACAACCGCATACCGTTTGCGAGACCCTATGTGGTTGCGCTAAAGGGCCTTTGAGACAAGCCAAAACCGGGACCGGTGCATGTTCGAATTGAACCTGATGTTTTTTGCAGTGGCGATCCCGGCGGTGATTTTTGCGGGTATCTCGAAGGGTGGTTTCGGCTCGGGCGTGGCCTTTGCGTCATCATCGATTCTGGCCTTGATCCTAACACCTGGGCAGGCCCTGGCCCTGATGCTGCCGATTCTGATGGTGATCGATGTGGCCACTTTGGGCCCTTATTGGAAGCGGTGGAACTGGGGGGATGCGCGCCTGCTGATCCTGGGTGCTGTACCCGGTGTGGCAATGGGGGCATGGCTCTACCGTTCAACGGATGATGACCTGCTGCGCCTGCTGATAGGCGGCATCTCGGTCGGGTTCGTGATCTGGCACATCGCACAGTCAAAAGGCTGGGTGCGCGGGTTTGCCAGACGGTTGCCGCCCTCCGCTGGCCTGTTTGCAGGGCTGGTCGCGGGATTCACCAGCTTTGTCAGCCATGCCGGAGGCCCTCCGGCTGCCGTTTACCTGTTGTCCCAACGGCTGACCAAGACCGAGTTTCAAGCCAGTACAGTATTGGTCTTCTGGGTGATTAATATCGCGAAGTTTGTACCCTACGCTTATCTTGGCATGTTCACGTGGCAGACGGCATGGGCCGATATGCTGTTAACACCGTTTGCTGTTCTCGGTGCCTGGCTGGGCGTCCGTGCACATTTCATGTTGTCCGAACGCCTGTTCTTTGGAATTGCCTATGTGCTGCTGACCCTCACCGGCGGTAAGCTGATCTGGGACGCACTTACCTGATCAGGCGTTCGGGGGCAGCGCTTCGGCTACAGCCTCAAAAGCTTGCCCCGAAGCGACGAGGCAGGTGACCCCGTTGGGCAAGGTCACCGTGATGGTCCAGCTGCCGCTTTGAGTTGAGGCGAAAAGTTCCATGACCGCGCCTTGCTGGGCCAGACCAAAGCCCCTGCGCGTTTCGCCATAAGTGTCGGTCAACCTTTCCAGCACATCCTCTCGCGGTGCGCAGTTTTGCCCCTGGGCCTGTACCTGTTGTGCCGCCAGAACCATGATCCCAAGTCCCATCGTCATCTTGAACATTGTCTTTCGCATCCCGAATCCTTTCGGTTCCCTCTGCCGGTCAGGGTGCCGCGCAGGGGCCGAAATTCAGTTAAGGCAAAGCACGTTGCGTCGTGTTTGCTGCGGTGCGGCAATTTTGGGCTTGAACTTTCCGGTAAAAAATGCCCCATTCCGCGCAACTTTATTTCAATGGGAGTGGTCCATGGATCCTCGTCAGCGCCCCTATCGTTCGGTTCTCTATATCCCCGGGTCCCGGGATCGGGCTTTGGAAAAGGCCCGCACTCTGCCGGTAGATGCAATCATATTTGATCTGGAAGATGCGGTCGCAGCCGACGAAAAGGACAATGCGCGCGAAACGCTCAAGGCGGCTTTGGCTGCCGGAGGGTACGGATCACGGGTCAAGATTGTTCGGATCAACGGGTTAGACACCGAATGGGGCCGTGCGGATGCCGAGGCTGTGCGCGAAATGGATGCCGACGTTGTCCTGTTGCCTAAAGTGAATTCGGCGGCTGACGTAGACGCGCTGGCTGCGATCACCGGAGATTTGCCGATCTGGGCTATGATGGAAACCCCGCGTGGAATGCTGAACGCAGCAGAAATCGCCGCGCATCCGCTGATGGCCGGATTCGTGATGGGAACAAATGATCTGGCGAAAGAGCTGCAAACCCGCTTCCGCCCAGATCGCCTGCCGATGATGACCTCGTTAGGGCTGTGCTTGTTGGCTGCCAAGGCCGAAGGGCTGATCATCATCGACGGTGTTTACAACGCCTTCAAGGATGTCGAAGGTCTGGCGTTCGAATGTGCGCAAGGCCGCGATATGGGCTTTGATGGCAAAACGCTGATCCACCCGGCCCAGGTCGAAGTGGCAAATACCGCCTTCGCGCCATCGGATGATGAGATCGACCTGGCTCGCCGCCAGATCTCGGCCTTTGAAGAGACCGAGGCCCTTGGCCAAGGGGTCGCCGTTGTCGATGGCAAGATTGTCGAAAATCTGCACGTTGTAACTGCCCGCGAAATTCTGGCAAAAGCAGAGGCGATATTAGCTTTGCAAGCGGGGTAGGCCAGCATGGGCTTTGTTCTTCTGATCTTGGGTGTGGCGCTGTGGTGGGGGGCGCATCTGTTCAAACGTGTGGCACCTGAACGCCGTGCCGCAATGGGTGACGCGGGTAAAGGCGCTGTTGCCCTGGCTTTGGTCGCGTCGATCCTTCTGATGATCTTCGGGTATCGCATGACCGACTTCATCCACGTTTGGGCGCCGCCGACCTTTCTGATTCACGTCAACAACCTGTTGGTTTTGATCGCGATTTATTTGATGAGTCCTGCGGGCACAAAAGGCCGACTTCTGAACAAGCTGCGCCACCCGATGCTCGGCGGGTTCAAACTGTGGGCTTTTGCGCACCTGTTGGTGAACGGCGATCTGGCCTCGATCATCCTGTTTGGTGGCCTTCTGGCATGGGCGGTGGTCGAAGTCATTGTAATCAACAAGTCTGAACCCGAGTGGACCCCGGCAGAGCCTGGCACTTACGGCAAGGATGCGATGTTCGTTGTGGCTTCGATCGTTCTGATGGGAATTATCGGGTACATCCATGGGCTGGTTGGCCCATCTCCGTTCGGCTCATAAGGATTTGATTTGATGTCGAAGCTTTATCGCTTGCTGACCGAAGAAGACACTTCGGCCTTCTGTCACAAGGTGTCCGACGCCCTGTCAAAGGGATGGGAGCTGTATGGCGACCCGGCTTACGCCTTTGATGCCAACGGCAACGTAATGCGTTGTGCGCAGGCCGTGACCAAAGAGGTCGAGGCCGACTATTCCCCCGACATGAAACTGGGACAGCAGTAATGGCAAAAACAAATCCGGGCCGATTTTTCGAGGACTATTCTGTAGGGCAGGTGTTGCAGCATGCAGTACCTCGCACCGTGACCGAGGGAGAGCGCGGCTTGTATCACGCGCTCTATCCCGCACGTCACGCGCTTTACTCCTCGGATGAATTTGCCCGGGACTGTGGGTTGCCGGAAAGCCCGATAGATGATCTGGCCGCGTTCCACATCGTGTTCGGCAAGACCGTGCCTGATGTTTCTCTGAACGCGGTTGCCAATCTGGGCTATGCCGAAGGTCGTTGGCTGAAACCTGTTTTTGCCGGCGATACGCTGCGATCCGTATCAGAGGTTATCGGCCTGAAGCAGAATTCCAACGGAAAAACCGGTGTTGTCTGGGTTCGTACCCGCGGGTTGAACCAGTTGGACGAGGTGGTTCTTGAATATGTGCGCTGGGTCATGGTGCGTAAGGCAAACATGGATGCACCCGCGCCCGAGACGGTTGTTCCCGATTTGAAGGCTGTGCTTGATCCGCAGGACCTGATCGTTCCGGAAGGGCTCGATTTTGCAAACTACGATTTTGCTCTCGCGGGCGAGCCGCACCGCTGGGGCGATTATGAGGTCGGTGAAACCATCGATCATGTGGACGGTGTCACCGTGGAAGAGGCCGAGCATATGCTGGCCACACGTTTGTGGCAGAACACCGCCAAGGTGCATTACGACCTGACGTTCCGTCCGGAAGGGCGGCTCATTTACGGTGGGCATGTAATCTCGATGGCGCGGGCATTGTCCTTCAATGGCCTTGCAAATGCGCAGATGATTGTCGGCTTGAATGGTGGCGCCCATGCTAACCCTTGTTTTGCGGGTGATACGATCAAGGCATGGTCCGAAGTTCTGGGCAAAGCGGAAACCGGGGTTCCCGGCATAGGCGCTGTGCGATTGCGTCTGGTCGCGACCAAGGGCGGTGATCCGTTCAAGCTGAAGAACGAAGAAGGGCGGTACCTGCCAGGCGTTCTGCTGGATCTCGACTTTTGGGCATTGATGCCCAAATAAGTGATCTGACGGATATGTGACGCCACGGCTTGCAAGGCGTGATAGGTTTGCACAATGAACCTGCTACGCGCGATATTGGCCAGCGTCACTCTGGCTCCGGCGGCTCAGGCCTGCGATCTGGCCTTGGCTTTGGCTGTGGACGTTTCTGGTTCGGTCGATAGCAGCGAATATCGCATCCAGATGGATGGGTTGGCCGCAGGTTTGCGCGACCCGATCGTGTCCGAGGCACTGGTGCGGGGGCAGGCGCGGCTGATGCTGGTGCAGTGGACCGGCTCATCGCGCCAGCGGATCACTATCCCTTGGACCCGTATTGATAGCTTTGCCTCGCTGGATCAGTTTGCAGACCAGGTTGCCGCCGATCCGCGCATCTGGCGGAATTTTTCGACGGCAATCGGCGAGGCGCTTCAAATGACTCTGAGTTCATTCGATTCGGTTTCCGACTGCCGACGGCATCTGATTGACCTGTCAGGGGACGGTGTGTCCAATGAAGGGATTGAACCTACACGGGTACATGCGGCCCTGCGCGCCGAGGGAATCGTTGTCAACGCGCTGGCTATTGAGGAAAGCGAACCGGACCTGACGGCATATTTCTTTGAGAATGTCATCGTGGGCGAAGGTGCCTTTGTCGTTTCTGCCACCGGGTTCGCGGATTACCCGGAACGAATTCGTCGAAAACTGCTGCGCGAAGTGACGCAGCAAACGGCAGACCTGAAATGACGGCTTGAGAGATTCGTGATCACATCTCTTCGGCCTTGAAAACGCTAACATTGACAGTGCGGAATGTGATATGTGATCACGAGATTATTTTGCGTGATCACATAATTGAATTATCCGTATAATTGAGCGCAATTTGATGGTTTTTGCACTCGCAGCACGTGACAGTGTCGCAAAAACCAGTAAAACGTTCGGTAGCCAACCGAAAAGGAGCCGCCATGGCCGATGTAAATCGGGGCAATCGCCCACTTTCGCCGCATCTGTCGATTTATCGCCCGCAGCTGACGTCGATCACGTCCATCCTGACGCGCATCACCGGTAACGCCCTTCTGCTCGCAGCTCTGTTGATCGTCTGGTGGTTTCTGGCCGCTGCAACCTCGCCCGAGGCCTTTGCCGTAGCGAATGGGGTAATAACCTCGATGCTTGGAGACCTTGTGATGGCGCTGTCCGTTTGGGGGCTTTGGTATCACACGCTGGCCGGTGTGCGGCATCTGATCTGGGACAATGCAGTTGGTCTGGATATTCCGACAGCGACCAAAATGGGTTGGGCTGTTGTTATCGGATCGGTCGTCTTGACCCTTCTGACCCTTGTCCTCGTCGCGTGATTGGAGGCCTGACATGCGTTATCTGACCGACCGCAAACGCGCCGCTGGACTTGGCTCGGCGAAATCCGGTACTGCCCATTTCTGGGCGATGAAAGTCAGCTCGGTTGCTTTGCTGATCCTTGTGCCGTTGTTTGTATTCACCTTTGGTCCGATCCTGGGCCAGCCATTCGAGGTCGTTCTCGACTACTACTCGCGACCTTTCCCTGCCATCGTGGCAGCACTGACGCTGGCGGTTGGCTTCAAACACTTCGCGGACGGTGCGCAGGTGATGCTTGAAGATTATGTTCACGGCACGCTTGAAAAGGTCCTGATCATTCTGTTGACCTGCTTGTCTTATGGCGCGGCTGCGGCTGGCATCTTTGCCGTCGCTCGCATTGCCCTTTAATTCCCGGAGCTGAAAGAAATGGCTGCATACGAATACGAAACGCATGAATATGACGTGGTCGTTGTCGGTGCCGGTGGGGCCGGTCTGCGGGCAACACTGGGTATGGCGGAACAGGGTCTTCGCACGGCTTGCGTAACCAAGGTTTTCCCAACCCGTTCGCATACTGTGGCGGCTCAGGGCGGTATCGCCGCGTCGTTGTCAAACATGGGGCCCGACCACTGGCAGTGGCACATGTACGACACCGTGAAAGGCTCGGATTGGCTGGGCGATACCGATGCGATGGAATACCTAGCTCGGGAAGCGCCCAAGGCTGTTTACGAACTGGAGCACTATGGCGTTCCGTTCAGCCGAACCGAAGAGGGTAAGATCTATCAACGCCCGTTTGGTGGTCACACCACTGAATTCGGCGAAGGCCCGGCAGTACAGCGCACCTGTGCCGCTGCGGACCGGACCGGCCACGCGATCCTTCATACGCTGTATGGCCAGTCGCTGAAGAACAATGCTGAGTTTTATATCGAATACTTCGCCACCGACCTGATCATGTCCGATGACGGCCAGTGCCAGGGTGTTGTCTGCTGGAAGCTGGACGATGGCACGATGCATGTCTTCAATGCCAAGATGGTTGTGCTGGCGACCGGCGGGTATGGCCGCGCCTATTTCAGCGCGACCTCGGCCCATACCTGCACCGGTGACGGTGGCGGTATGGTGGCCCGCGCGGGCTTGGCGCTGCAGGATATGGAGTTCGTTCAGTTCCACCCGACCGGCATCTACGGATCGGGCTGCCTGATCACCGAAGGCGCGCGTGGCGAGGGCGGTTACCTGACCAACTCGGAAGGTGAACGGTTCATGGAGCGTTACGCCCCCCAGTACAAGGACCTCGCACCGCGCGATTACGTCTCACGCTCGATGACCTTGGAAATCCGCGAAGGTCGTGGTGTCGGTGCGGAAGGGGATCATATTCACCTGAACCTCAGTCACCTCCCAGCCGAAGCTTTGGCAGAACGTCTTCCGGGCATTTCGGAAAGCGCCAAGATCTTTGCCGGCGTGGATGTCACCAAGGAACCGATCCCGGTTCTGCCAACCGTGCACTATAACATGGGCGGTATCCCCACAAACTATTGGGGTGAAGTTCTGAACCCAACGGCCGAGAACCCGACAGCTGTGGTTCCGGGCCTCATGGCAGTGGGCGAAGCCGGTTGCGCCTCGGTCCACGGCGCGAACCGCTTGGGCTCGAACTCGCTGATTGACCTTGTGGTCTTTGGCCGCGCGGCGGCGATCCGGGCAGGCAAAGTTGTGGATGCAGAAGCTGCGAACCCGGTTTTGAACCAGGCATCGGTCGATAAGGCCTTTGACCGGTTCGACGCGGTGCGCAACGCTAGCGGTTCCATCCCGACCGCCGAGTTGCGGCTTGAGATGCAGAAAACCATGCAGGCGGATGCTGCCGTGTTCCGTACCGCCAAGACCATGGCCGAAGGCGTCGAGAAGATGACGGCAATCGCTGCGAAGATGGACGATCTGAAAGTCACCGACCGGTCGCTGGTCTGGAACAGTGACCTGATGGAAACGCTGGAACTGACCAACCTGATGCCTAACGCGCTGGCCACGATCGTCGGCGCAGAGGCGCGCAAGGAATCCCGTGGTGCCCACGCGCACGAGGATTTCTCTGCACGTGATGACGAAAACTGGCGTGTTCACACGGTTAGTCGGGTCGAAGGCAACAAGGTTGAGCTCAGCTATCGTCCCGTGATCGTCGATCCGCTGACGACCGAAGACGAAGGTGGCATCAGCCTGAAGAAAATCGCACCCAAGGCACGTACGTTCTAAAAGGCTCGGACAGCAGGCAATGGTGAGCAAGCGCCAAATACCCACGAAAACCGCAATGGCTATTGGCCAGTGGTCGGTCCGTGTCCGGTGCTTGTCATGACGGTCGAGGTCCTGCAATCCGGTTCAGGCTATCCCAAGATCATCCTGATCGGGCTGAACCGCTGTGCAACGACCTCGTTTCACAGGCTGTTCCAGAACAGCGGGATACCGTCAGTTCATTGGGAAGATGACCAGGGCCGAAACCTTGCGCACCGCATGTTGACCAACATAGCCATGGGGCGACGACCACTGGACGGGTTCGGAGCGGTGCGGGCCTTCACCGACATCGCTTTCGTCAGCTCACGCTTCATGCTGGACGGGGCGCGTTTCTTCCGTGAATTGCATGAAGCTTACCCGAATGCCTATTTCTTGCTGAACACACGGGACAGGGATGACTGGATTGCTTCGCGCGCCAACCATTCCGGTGGCGGGTATCTGGATCGGTGCTGCAGAGCCAATGGGCAGAGTGCGGATGAAGTGAAACACGGCTGGGCACATATGTATGATGTGCACCATGCCGAAGTAGAAGCCTATTTCGACGGCAACCCGCGCTACCTGCGTTTTGATATCGATCAGGACGATCCGCAACGCGTTGCGGACTGGCTCGCGTCGGATTTTGACGTGAACATCGCCCATTGGGGGCATTATAACCGAGGGGCGTCCCAGCGCGCCCGGACAGGCTGAAAGGCGGCCTTGTGCTGAATGGAGAATTGACATGGTTCAACTGACCCTGCCCAAAAATTCCCGGATTATCACCGGCAAGACTTGGCCAAAGCCGGATGGCGCGACCAATGTGCGAAAGTTCCAGATCTATCGCTGGAACCCGGATGACGGACAGAACCCCCGTGTCGATACCTACTTTGTCGATATGGACACGTGCGGACCGATGGTTTTGGACGCGCTGATCAAGATCAAGAACGAAATCGACCCGACCCTGACATTTCGCCGGTCATGCCGTGAAGGCATCTGCGGCTCGTGCGCGATGAATATTGACGGGATCAACACGCTGGCCTGTATCTATGGCATGGATGAGATCAAGGGCGACGTGAAAATCTATCCGCTGCCGCATATGCCTGTGGTCAAGGACCTTATCCCTGATCTGACCCATTTCTATGCCCAGCATGCGTCGATCATGCCGTGGCTGGAAACCAAGACCAACCGTCCTGCAAAGGAATGGAAGCAGTCGATCGAAGATCGGAAAAAGCTGGATGGTCTCTATGAGTGTGTGATGTGCGCCAGCTGCTCGACCTCGTGCCCGAGCTACTGGTGGAACGGCGACCGGTATCTCGGCCCTGCTGCTCTGTTGCACGCATATCGCTGGATCATCGACAGCCGGGATGAGGCCACGGGTGAGCGTCTGGACGAGTTGGAAGATCCGTTCAAGCTCTATCGCTGCCACACCATCATGAACTGTGCCAAGACCTGCCCCAAAGGTTTGAACCCGGCCAAGGCGATTGCCGAGATTAAAAAGATGATGGTCGAACGCGCGGTATAAGCACCTGCGCCGAATTGCGGTAAGCGCATGTCGATCTTGCAAAATAAGGCGATGTGGCCCCGGCTACATTGCCTTATTTTTTGGTCAGGGAGGAGTGATGAGTTCGAGTCAGGATCACTCCAATGAATGCAAACACATCCAAACAAAAAATCGACGCAAAAGAGGCGCTGAAACTGCTGGAGCAGGCATGGGCCTACTACACGCCGGAACCGGTTAAAGCCGACAAAGAGCCCGAGCTGTTCGAATACGCAAACGCGGCCTGACCAAATGCGACAGCCCTTGAAAAACATTGGTCAATCGGCAAAGCAGAGGAATGCCTGTTCTTCTGCTTTTGTTGGCCGCCGGAGTGTTCGCCTATTTTTTCTGGCGCTCGCGTCATTCGACGCTGACACGTGATTGTCGCTGGCGACAGAACAGACGTCATGGCATCTGGCGGTGCAGCTATTGTGGAGCGGAAATCGCTGCGACGGACCAACCTATGCGATGCCTGAAGGCAAGTGAGCGTTGAAAATAGGGCTTTTCGCGAGCCAGAGAATCCGCCACTCTGCACGCCATGACCGGTTCTGAGAATACTGCCCGCCCCCCCGAAGATGCCGAAGCCCGTCGTTCGGTCGCCCCTGTTATTTGTTATCCGAACGATGCCTTGCCGCGACCAGATTTGCCCTGGATGAGATCTGTACGCCAACGGGCAGTCAAAACCGGCGAAGTCCTGGTTCCTCCGCGTGAGGCGCGCTGTTTCGATGTACCTGCCGGGCATTTCTTTCGCATCACATCGGTTCAAGGCCCGCAGGTTGGCGATTTGAACCTGTGGAACCGCAATGATTTGTCCGAGCGCTTTTATTCCGGGAAAACGCGGGCTCTGCATGGCACGCACCTGACCACCGGAGAGCGGATGTGGTCCAGTTTCCCACATCTGCGCCCGATGGCCACGATCATAGCGGATACACTGGAATGGTACGGGATCGATACCCATGGGGGGTCGGTTCATGACGTGATTGGCACGCGTTGTGATCCATATACGGGCAATTTGCTGTCCGGCACGCAGTATCATCATTGCTGCCATTCCAACCTGACCCGCGCGTTGGCGGATCATCTGAATATCCCGATGGATGAGGCCGAACCCGCGGTGCACGACGTTCTGAACGTCTTCATGTGTACCGGTTTCACTCGGGATACAGGTCAGTATTTCATGAAAGCATCGCCCGTTCGCCCCGGCGACTATCTGGAATTCTTTGCCGAGATCGATCTGCTTGGCAATCTCAGCGCCTGTCCGGGTGGGGATTGCTCGTCCGAGCATTCCTCGGACACCGCCGCGTGTTATCCCTTGTTGGTCGAAACATTTGCCGCGACGGTCACAGACCTGGATGGTTGGGAAAGCCCGGCGCGCAATGGCTATGATCGCACGCACGGGCGTTAGGATCGGCGGGTACCCACCTTACCGCTAGTTGCCCGGGAATGCGGCCTGTAGCGCGATTTCCACCATGTCTCCAAAGCTGCTTTCACGTTCCGAGGATGGCAGAGCCTCTCCCGTCAGAAGGTGATCGGAAACGGTGAGAACTGCCAGAGCACGACATTTGTGGCGCGCTGCCAGGATATAGAGCTCGGCCGCCTCCATTTCGACGCCGAGAATCCCGTGACGCACCATCTGTTCGTTCAGGTCCGGGCGCTCATCATAGAAAACGTCCGAAGAATAAATCCCGCCGACATGGGTAGGGGTTCCTTTGGCAGCCGCCGCCTTTGCTGCCGCCTGCAACAAACTCCAATCGGCGCAGGGTGCAAAATTCAGTTCTTTCATGATACCGCGTGACGGCGTGCTTAGCGTTGTCGAGGCCATTGCCAGAATGACGTCTCGAATTTTTACGCTGTCCTGCATTCCGCCACACGACCCAATTCGGATCAGGGTTTTTGCACCGTAATCACGAATTAACTCATTTACGTAAATAGAGAGCGAGGGCATTCCCATGCCGCTACCCTGTATCGTTACAGGATTTCCCTTCCAATTTCCGGTAAACCCAAGCATCCCCCGGACGTTATTGACCTGTTTCACATCGTCCAAAAACGTCTCGGCTGCCCATTTCGCCCGATAAGGATCTCCGGGTAATAGGACAGTGTCTGCAATTTCGCCTTTTTCAGCGCCGATATGAATTGTCATTGTTTCGCTCCGCCCTGATCAGATTTCTAGATCGGAAATATCGGCGCCCGCCTGCAACGCGTCATGCACCCATTTCGGTTTGCGGCCACGACCTGTCCAGGTTTGTTCCGGATTGGCAGGGTTGCGGTATTTTTCTTTTGTTTTCGTGTTCTTGGATGCGCGGGGTGCGTCGCCTGAAAGCTCGGACAGCGAGTATCCGAATTCCGCGGCAGCCTTTTCTGCGGCTTTCAAAGCCTCACGGCGCTCGCGTTTTTCGGCTCCTACCAAGGCTTTTTCGACATCGTCACGCAATGCCAAAAGGTCTTTACGCGACATCTGTTCAAGATTGATCCCCATCATTCATCTCCGAAGGATATTATTTACGGTGCACTTGAGTGCGCACCGTAATTCTAACGAATGGTTTATTCCATCCCAAATATCAAAAGGGAAGAAACGGGGAATTAAGGGTCTAAAACCTCAGTTACTCGGCTGCGAGGTTTTTGGGGTCAACCAGTGTTACGATATCGCTCATGATCGCATTAAGTTCAAAGTTTTTGGGGGTGTAAACCTTGGCTACACCCATGGCTTTCAATTTTGCGGCATCGTCATCCGGAATAATTCCGCCAACAACCACGGGAATGTGAGACAAGCCAGCCTTCTGCAGCCGATCCATTACATCTTCGACCAAAGGCAGATGGCTACCGGACAGGATCGACAACCCGATGACATGTGCGTCATCGTCGCGGGCTGAGGTGACAATTTCTTCCGGGGTCAGCCGGATACCCTCATAGCTGATATCCATGCCGCAGTCGCGGGCACGGAACGCGATTTGTTCGGCGCCGTTGGAATGGCCGTCCAATCCCGGTTTTCCAACCAGAAATTTCAGGCGTCGCCCCAGTTTGTCGCTGACGGCATCAACCGCCGCGCGCAGGTCATCCAACCCTTCGGTTTTGTTCGAGACCGATCCGGAAACGCCGGTCGGACCACGATAAGTGCCGAAGACCTTGCGCATCTCTTCGGCCCATTCGCCGGTGGTCACACCCGCCTTGGCAGCGGCAATGGACGGCTCCATGACGTTTGCTCCTGTCTGAGCCGCTTGGCGCAACGCCGCCAAGGTCGCTGCAACAGCCGCTTCGTCCCGCTCAGCCCGCCACGCATTCAAGCGGTCGATCTGTTCCTGTTCCACGGCAGGATCAACGACCATGATGCCGCCATCTTCAGTCTGAAGGGGGGAAGCCTCGCCTTCCATCCATTTGTTCACGCCGACCACGACGGTTTCGTTGCGTTCGATCCGGTTCAGACGTTCGGCGTTGGAATCCACAAGGCGGGATTTCATATACTCAATAGACGCAACCGCACCGCCCATCGAATCCAGGTTCGCCAGCTCTGCCCGCGCGCCTGCTTTCAATTCTTCGACCTTGGCATCAACAGCCGGGTTGCCATCGAACAGGTCATCGAATTCCAACAGATCAGTTTCATAGGCCAGAATTTGCTGCATCCGCATGGACCATTGCTGGTCCCAGGGGCGTGGCAGGCCAAGTGCCTCGTTCCATGCAGGCAACTGCACCGCGCGGGCGCGCGCGCTTTTCGACAGCGTCACGGCCAGCATTTCAATCAGGATACGGTACACGTTGTTCTCTGGCTGCTGTTCGGTCAGGCCCAGTGAGTTTACCTGCACACCATAGCGGAAGCGGCGGAACTTTGGGTTCTCAACACTATACCGCTGTTGCAGAATTTCATCCCAAAGATCAACAAACGCGCGCATTTTGCACATTTCGGTAACAAAACGGATTCCTGCATTCACGAAAAACGAAATCCGACCACACAGTGCCGGAAAATCTTCGACCGGAACACGGGGGCGCAGCTCGTCCAGCACGGCAATGGCTGTTGCCATCGCATAAGCAAGTTCTTGTTCCGGTGTCGCGCCTGCCTCTTGCAGGTGATAGGAACACACATTCATCGGGTTCCACTTGGGGACATTGGAATAGCAATACTCAGCCACGTCTGCGATCATCTTCAGCGACGGTTTTGGCGGGCAAACATAAGTGCCCCGGCTCAGATATTCCTTGATCAGGTCGTTCTGGACCGTGCCCTGCAATTTGGAAACGTCAGCGCCTTGTTCCTCGGCCGCGGCGATGTAAAGGGCTAGCAACCAAGGGGCGGTCGCGTTGATCGTCATTGACGTGTTCATCTGTTCCAGCGGAATCTGATCGAACAAAACCCGCATATCGCCCAGATGGCAGACGGGCACCCCGACTTTGCCAACTTCGCCACGTGCCAACGTGTGGTCACTGTCATATCCGGTCTGGGTGGGCAGATCGAAGGCAACCGAAAGACCGGTTTGCCCTTTGGCGAGGTTGCCACGATAAAGCGCGTTCGAGGCCTTGGCGGTGGAATGACCGGCATAGGTCCGGATGAGCCAGGGGCGATCTTTCTGCATCTGCGTCATGAAGGGGCCTCGCGTTTCGGTGGGCAATAAAATTACGTCCTGAGGTTCTAAAGCGCAATTTTCGGGACATGTCAATTCGCTGCGTTGCGGCATCCTGCAATTGTTCAGATTGTGAGCAGCTTCGATTGGTGGCAAGGTGCGGCCATGACGCAAACCGTGGAACTTCCGCTTTGGCTTTTTGTGCTGATCGTGGTCTTTGCCATGGTTACTTTCGCTTCACATTTTCTGTTCCCGTCAGTCCGATGGTTTTTCCGCCGCCGGTTGGAACGTGCCGTGGCGCGTTTGAACCAGCGCCTGCAACGTCCGATCCAACCGTTCAAGCTGGCCCGTCGGCACGACATGATTCAACGGCTGATTTATGATCCGCAGGTTGGTAAAGCGGTTCAGCATCACGCCCTCGAAACTGGAATACCCGAAGCCGTTGCGTCCGAGCAGGCACGCCGCTATGCCCGCGAGATCGTGCCGTCCTTTTCCGCCTTCGCCTATTTCAGTTTTGCGATCCGGCTAGCCCGGCTGTTAAGCAACACGTTCTACGAGGTGCGGCTTAGCTACGAGGACGAAGACGCGGTCAGGACAATCGACCCTGATGCAACCGTTGTTTTTGTGATGAACCACAGAAGCAATATGGACTACGTATTGGTTACATATCTGGCGGCCCCGCACTCTGCTTTATCCTACGCAGTAGGAGAATGGGCGCGGGTTTGGCCGCTGAGCCGGTTGATCCGGGCAATGGGGGCCTACTTTATCCGGCGCAAGTCAGGCAGCGAGCTCTACCGGCAGGTTTTGTCCACCTATGTGCGCCATGCGACCGAAGCCGGTGTTACGCAAGCCATGTTTCCAGAAGGTGGTTTAAGCCTGACAGGAGCGCTCGCCCGCCCAAAGCTTGGATTGCTCAAGTATATAATGGATGGGACGACGTCGCAGGGGCGTGATGTCGTATTCGTTCCTGTCGCTTTGAATTATGACCGTGTGCTCGAAGACACCATTCTGACCCGTGCGGCACTGGGAAAAGAGCGTCGTTTTCGGGCCCGGATCGGGGTCATCACGCGTTGGATTCTCAAACAGTTCTGGCGGCGAGTGATCGGGCGTTACAAGCGGTTTGGGCTGGCATCGGTCCGGTACGGAATCCCGATTTCTCTGAAAGAGTTCCGGGCCAAGGGCAGTGATGACATGATGACCGATCTGGCGCGCACATTGATGCAGCGTATCCAGAACGCGATCCCGTTGGTCCCGGCCCCTGCGGCTTGTTTGCTGATACGTGACAATGGGCCGATGGCGGAACAGGATCTGCGGTCCTGTATTCAGGCGATGATGGAACGTGACGGTAAGCAGACCCAAGACAATGCGTCGGCCATATCAAGCGCTTTGGATCAGTTGATTGAACGACGGATACTCAAGCGGCAGGGGCATGTTCTTTCCGAATCTGGGCAACGCGGTGATTTGCTGGAGTATTATGCAGCATCTGTACCGGTTTCCGCGCGCCCTTCTGTTTCTGCGTATGCAAAATAATTTCTGCAACCGCTGGGTCATAAAATTACAATTTAGCATCAAAAACGGTTGCAATATTTCGCGATGGCCAATATTTCATCTGATAAAGCACGCGATTCTGCGTCGCGGCAAAAGTATTGAAAAAGGAGGCCAGCATGGCTTTGGACACCGAAACCGGTATCGCGTCGTATGAGGCACCTGAAAAAGACCTCTATGAAATGGGTGAGATCCCTCCGATGGGATATGTCCCGAAACAAATGTACGCATGGGCCATCCGAAAGGAACGCCATGGCGAGCCAAACACTGCGATGCAGCAGGAAGTGGTCGATGTACCCACGCTGGACAGCAATGAGGTACTTGTTCTGGTGATGGCAGCAGGCGTTAACTACAACGGTGTCTGGGCTGCACTGGGCCAGCCGATCAGCCCCTTCGATGGCCACAAGGCACCGTACCATGTCGCAGGTTCTGATGCATCGGGTATCGTCTGGGCTGTTGGTGACAAGGTCAAGCGCTGGAAGGTTGGCGATGAAGTTGTTATCCACTGCAACCAGGACGATGGCGACGACGAAGAATGCAACGGCGGCGACCCAATGTACTCGACCAGTCAGCGGATCTGGGGCTATGAAACACCTGACGGCTCGTTCAGCCAGTTCACACGCGTGCAAGCTCAGCAGTTGATGCCGCGCCCCAAGCACCTGACCTGGGAAGAAGCGGCGTGCTACACGCTGACACTCGCGACAGCTTACCGTATGCTGTTTGGTCACGAACCGCACGACCTGAAACCGGGTCAGAACGTTCTGGTCTGGGGTGCCTCGGGCGGTCTGGGGTCTTATGCTATCCAGTTGATCAACACAGCCGGGGCAAACGCGATCGGGGTGATTTCGGACGAAAGCAAGCGCGATTTCGTCATGGGTCTGGGCGCAAAAGGGGTTTTGAACCGCCGCGACTTTAATTGCTGGGGCCAACTGCCCACGGTCAATACGCCTGAATACGCCGAGTGGTTCAAAGAGGCCCGCAAGTTCGGCAAGGCGATCTGGGATATCACCGGCAAGGGCAACAATGTCGACATGGTGTTCGAGCATCCGGGCGAAAGCACCTTCCCGGTCTCGACCTTCGTGGTGAAAAAAGGCGGCATGGTTGTGATTTGTGCGGGGACGTCCGGGTTCAACTGCACATTCGACGTACGTTACATGTGGATGCACCAGAAACGCCTGCAGGGTTCGCATTTTGCCCATCTGAAACAAGCGGCAGCGGCGAACAAGCTGATGGTCGAGCGCCGTCTGGACCCCTGTATGTCCGAGGTGTTTGCCTGGAACGACCTTCCGGAAGCACATATGAAAATGCTGCGGAATGAACACAAGCCGGGCAACATGTCTGTGCTTGTTCAGGCGCCGCGTACCGGGCTGCGCACACTCGAAGAAGTTTTGGACGCAGGCTGAAACAGTTCAGGACCTTAGACAAAAACCACCCGCGAATCGCACTGCCGGTTCGCGGGTGGTTTGCTGTTTGCAGACCTTTTTCATGGTTTCAAATGCTTGCGATTATTACTCCCGCTATTTTTGGGGAGTAGAAACCGGTGAATAGGTCGAAAAAGATCATACATGTTATGGTTGTGTTAACGCTTCGTTAACTGTTTCAGAGAGACCCTGATGGCGCAAAATGAGTGGATATTGGACGTACTATCGGACCTCAACGCTTTTGCCGTTGCGAATGGGTTGAGCGCGCTTGCAGAACAGCTTGATGATACAAGGCTGATTGCGGCGGCCGAGATCGCGTCCCTGAAGAACGAGGCACGGGCGCCCGCGGATGGGAACGAAAACCGATTTGGGTCAAATCCTTCAGGATTTGGAAAACACCAGCACGCTTGAAGAGCTCAGCACCGTCGCCGAATGTCTGCGAGACATTTTGAAGGTCGCACATCTGACATATCACTGGGTTGACGGCGCAGGGGACCAATACGGGTATACGACGTACTCAGACGCCTGGGACGAACGATACAGGGAAAAAAACTATCATCGTATTGATCCTGTAATTCTGGGGTGTTTCCAGCGATTTCACCCAGTTGACTGGAAGTCTCTGGACTGGTCCAGCAAGGTGGCCAAATCATTCCTTCAGGATGCCCACGACCATGGGGTCGGCAATCAGGGATACTCGATCCCGATCCGAGGGCCAAACGGCCAGTTCGCTCTTTTTACCGTTAACCATAGTTGCGACGATCAAACTTGGCAGACCTTCATCTCGACCTTCGGGCGCGAGTTGATTCTTGTTGCGCACTATATCAATCGCAAAGCGCTGGAGTTTGAAAAAGACAGGCAACCGGATGCAACGCGCGGCCTGTCGCCCCGAGAAATTGACGCAATTACCCTTTTGGCACTGGGTTACAGCCGCGCTCAGGTGGCGCATTCCCTGTCGATTTCCGAACACACGTTACGCGTTTACATTGAAAGCGCCCGGTCGAAACTCGGAGCCCTTAACACGACCCACGCAATCGCAACGGCACTCAGCCGGGGATTAATAGTCGTTTAAGTGCAAAGCGTCCTCAAAACGCAATATTAACCACGACTCTGTACCCCCTTCGTTCCTGCACAGGACGACAAGGGGAATAGTCATGTTGCGTTATCTATATGCCGATGAGTTACACAGATTTCCGACTCTGGCTGAGGGGATGTTCAAGGATCGCGCAGATCAGTTCAAAACCCGGTTGGGGTGGGATGTCCATGTCAACAAAAAAGGAGAAGAGCGGGATGAGTACGACGACCTCAACCCGCTTTATGTCATCTGGGAAGAACCGGATGGCAGCCATGGCGGGTCGATGCGGGTATTGCCGACAACAGGCCGGGTAATGATCAATGAGGTGTTTGGGCATCTCAACGGCGGCAAGCCGATTTGCAGCCCGCTGATCTGGGAGGTGACCCGGTTCTGCCTGTCCCGCACAGCCAGCCCGCACACTGCCGGGGCCATCATGCTAAGCGGGGGCGAGATGATGGAAGGCTTTGGCCTGACGCATATTGCCGGTGTTTTTGATGCCCGTATGATCCGGATCTATCGTCTGATCGGGTCGTCCCCCAAGGTTCTTGGAACCCAAGGCAAAGGGCGTGACCAGATCTCGGTTGGGTTGTGGCCCTATTCAGCGGATGATTGCAACCGCGTGGCTGAACGGGCAGGGATCCCGCGTGAGCTTTCGCGCATGTGGTTCAAGGCGGCTTTCGGGCGATCCAAACTGCACCGATTTGCCTTGTCTGCCTAAGGACCGGAAAACGCAATTCCGCATCTGGTGATGGTTGGCGCGGCCCTGTAGGGTCGCGCCATGTCTTTGCCCAACGTGACCTTCTCAGATGATCAGGCCGCCGCGTATGACAGCATCGCCGAGATGCTGCGCTCAGCCGGTGTCGACCTGGAGGACGATGCCCTTCTCAAACTGCCGGGGGCAGGGAAGTCTGGCGTGATGGCTGTCATCGGCAAGGCCGGGTCCGGCAAAACGTTGCTACTGGCCGAACTTTACAAAGCGCTGGCGGAGACCGGTGTTCAGGTCGTGTCCGGTGACTACGAAAGTCGTAAATCCAGAGACAAGCGCAGCCTTGCCATTCTGGCCCCCACAAACAAAGCCGCAAGTGTTCTGCGCCTTCGCGGTGTTCCGGCAACTACTATTCACCGCATCCTTTATACGCCGGTCTATGACCCAGAATACGAGCGTATCGCCGAGTGGCTGGCCGGAAATGATGAGCGCCCCGAGATCGAAGGTCTGACAGACGAAGCTTTGGACCGTGCTGCTGCGTTTTATCGTAACAACAAATCGATTCCCGGAGCGCTGGCCGCTGCCGGATTGCGCGGTTCGGACTTCATTACAGGTTGGAAACGCCGCGAGGAACCGCTGGACATCGGGTTTGTCGACGAGGCGTCGATGCTGGATGATCGTCAGTTCGAAGACCTGAAAGAGATATTCCCGACCCTTCTGCTGTTCGGTGATCCCGCACAGCTGGCTCCGGTCAATCAGTCCGGTAGCATGGTGTTTGAAGCCTTGCCCGAACCACGAAAGCTGACGCTTCAGCGGGTACATCGGCAAGACGCGGATAACCCGATCCTGGACCTGGCGCACGCTCTTGCCAATCCGTCGATGGGATTTGAAGAATTTGAGCGTTTGGTCGAAGACACCGCCCGCCGGGATGACAGGGTCGTTTGGGGGCAGCGGGTCGAAGTTGATCTGATGGCGCGCAGCCCGGTTCTGGTCTGGCGTAACGCCACGCGCATTCGTTTGATACAGGCGTTCAGGCAAGTTCATGGCGCACCGGATACGGAGCTTTTGGAAGGTGAGCCGCTGATCTGCGACGGGATCGAGTTGCCGTTGAAGCACCGCAAAAAGCGGTTGGATCTTGAGGCGCGCGGCCTGATCAAGGGGGCCCAGGTTGTCTATCTTGGCCCCGGTCGCAAGCCGGGGTTTTCTCGCTTGCATGTGATCGGGGCCGAAGACCCACAGGTCAGCGCCGCGTCGATTGTCCAGATCGAAAAACCGGATGAGGAAGAGCCCTTCATTCCTTTTGCCGCTCGTATGGGGGCGACGTTTTTGCACGGGGCTGCGGTGACGATACACAAGGCACAAGGATCACAGTGGGACACGGTTCAGGTGTTTGCCCCTGACATTTACGCCGCCGCCCGGATGGGCCGTACTGAGGCCGGGCAGCCTTTGTGGAAGCGTTTGGCTTATGTCGCGATCACCCGCGCACAGGAGCGTTTGATCTGGGTGGTTCGCAATCGATTGTCAAAACCCACCCACCCGTTGCAGATAGATGATTTGCGCGCGGTCCCCGCAGTTTCACTCGCACTGGAGGCAGAAGAGACATGGGTTCCATAATCGTAACTGGTGCAAGCTCTGGCATCGGTCGGGCCACCGCCGAGCTTTTTCTGGCGCAGGGCTGGACGGTCGGGCTGCTGGCGCGCAGCGCGGACAAGCTGAATGCCCTCGCGCAAGAATACCCGGCGGCCATAGCAATGCCCGCCGATGTGACCGACCCGGACGCAGTCAAACAAGCGTTCCACGCCTTCATGGATCGGACAGGGCGACTTGATGTTCTGTTTAACAACGCTGGTATTTTTGCCCGCGGGGGCACAATCGACGAAATCGCGTTGGACGATTGGTATCAAACCGTCAACGTCAACTTGAACGGTATGTTTCTATGCGCGCGTGAGGCCTTTGGGATCATGCGTTATCAAAGCCCGCAGGGCGGGCGGATCATCAATAACGGCTCGATTGCAGCGCATGTTCCGCGCCCGAATTCTGTACATTATTCGGCGACCAAACATGCCATTACGGGGCTGACGCGCAGCCTTTCACTAGATGGACGATCCTTTGGAATTGCATGTGGTCAGATCGATATCGGCAACGCACGCACACAGATGGTTCAGGATCTGGTGGATGCGGCGCAGGCGGCAGGCCAGACGCCGGACCCAACCATGGCGGTTGAGGATGCCGCGCGGTCCGTTCTGCATATGGCCACCCTGCCGCCCGAGGCGAATGTGCAGTTCATGACGGTCATGGCCACGACCATGCCCTATATCGGCAGGGGGTGAGTGTCAGTTTTCCCGCAACAGTCGGAACGCTGTCGACGCGCCCCAACCCGCGGCAATTGCGATAACCAATGACATCAGCCCGTACCAAACGGGTTGCTGACGGGACATATTGTACAGAAACCGCTCCAACCCGACTTTACGGACGTCGATTTTGGTTTCGTATTGCGATACAACCTCTCCTCCGCGGGTCAGGAAGATCCGGGCGGAATAATCCCCTTCGGTCAGGTCCGCGGGCATGTCGATTGACGTTCGGAACAAAGTTTGTTCGTCCACGGCCACTGTGTTCTCGCGGATGGAATACAGCTGTTCAGATTCACGGATACGGATCACGGCATCTGCAAAATCCTGAGCACCACGGATGTGCATCGCCGCTCCGACCGACCGGATCGCGCGTTCGATCGAAATGCGGTGACGCAGGTCTTCGGTATCGGTCAGAATTTGATCCAACGGTTCGCTGGTGGCAACTGCGTAGAAACTTGGTGCCAGGTCGACCAGAACGCTATCTGTGTTTACCCAAATCCCTAGCTTTCGCTCTTTGCGGCGAACCGTTACGGGCTCGGACGGGCCTGCAACCGCTACAATAACCGCGACTGGTGGGCCTGGCGGAATGGGTGATTCCCGTTTGATGGCCCCGAAAATGAGGATCTCAGACCCGTCAAAGTCGGCAGTGATCGCAACACGATCCTGGCTGAGGCCCAGGACGACCTGCTCTTCATCGGCTGCGGCGGGCAGGCAGAGCAGGCACAAAGCGGCAAAGACATAGCGCAGCATTCTTAATGCCCCCCGCTGTTGCCAAGCGAATAAAGCTCGGATGGTTCAAGAAGCAAATCAAGGGCCAGTTTACCGCAGACGACCAGAACCAGCGCCGCCAACAGAACGCGAAGCTGTTCAGCCGGCATGCGCGATCCGATTACGGTTCCGATCTGGGCGCCAATGACGCCCCCGACCAGCAGCAAAACCGCCAGGACAATGTCCACGGTATAGTTGGTGGTCGCGTGCAGCATCGTGGTAAATGCGGTTACGAAGATGATCTGAAACAACGATGTGCCGACAACGACTTTCGTGGGCATTCCCAGCAGGTAAATCATCGCCGGGACCATGATGAAGCCGCCACCGACCCCCATAATCGCGGACAAGACCCCGACGCTTAGACCAACTACAACCGGTGGAATGACCGAGATATAAAGACCTGATGTGCGAAAGCGCATCTTGAAGGGCATCGAATGAACCCAGCCACGTTGGCGGCGCTTGGCTGGCGCTGCCCCGCCTTTCTTGGCTTTGCGCAGCGCCCTCAAGCTTTCGATGAACATCAGGCTGCCAATGATACCAAGGAAGACCACGTAACAAAGAGTTACCAGAAGGTCGACCTGGCCCAGGCTTTTTAGATAGTTAAAGACAACAACGCCCAATGCAGCCCCGACTAGACCGCCTGTCAACAAAACCGTACCCATCTTGAGGTCAACGGTCTTTCGTCGAAAATGGGCCAGCACCCCGGAAAAGGACGATGCAACAATCTGATTGGCCTCTGTCGCAACCGCAACAGCCGGTGGTATGCCAATGAAAAACAGCAGCGGCGTCATGAGAAACCCGCCGCCGACCCCGAACATCCCCGACAGAATTCCAACCATTCCACCCAGACCAAGGAGTAGAAATGCATTTACCGAGACTTCGGCTATGGGCAGGTAAATATGCATGATACCGTCACTTTGCGCTGGGTCTTGGCTTGCCTTCTATCAAACTCGAATTCAAGAGCGGTTATTGTCGCGTGGTACGGGGAAAACAACATCATACCCCTCCAGGCTCTGCCAGAGAAAAGATCTCCAACGGCGGCAATAGAAGGTCAAATCCGATCTTTCCGGCAACGCCCATGACCAGCAACGCCAACAAAATGCGCAGCTGTTCGGCTTTCAGACGTGCACCGATCTGCGTCCCCAATTGCGCGCCCAGAACACCGCCAAGCAACAAGAACAGGGCAAGCACTATGTCGACGCTGAAATTTGTCGACGCATGTATCATGGTTGTGAAACCGGCGACGAAAATGATCTGGAACAGGGATGTCCCGATAACCACTTTGGTCGGAATGCCAAGAACATAGATCATCGCGGGTACCATGATGAACCCGCCGCCGACACCCATGATCGCCGACAGGATGCCAACACCAAACCCGACCAGTGCAGGTGGTATGACCGAGATGTACAGGCTTGATGCCCGAAACCGCATCTTGAAGGGCAGTGCGTGAACCCATGTACGCTGGCGTCGCTTGGGGGCAGGTTGATACCCAGGCTTTCTGGCTTTTCGGATGGCGGCAAGGCTTTCAATGAACATCAGGGTTCCGATGGCCCCCAGAAACACGACATAGCAAATCTGTACAGCCAGATCGACCTGTCCGAGATGCTTGAGAAAATTGAAAACCACCATACCCAGGGCCGCGCCAAACAACCCTCCGGTCAGCAGAACGCTTCCCATTTTCAGGTCCACGGTCTTGCGCCTGAGATGCGCCAACAATCCCGAAATGGAAGAAGCGACAACCTGATTGGCTGATGTCGCAACGGCAACCGCCGGGGGAATGCCGATAAAAAACAGCAGCGGAGTGATCAAAAATCCTCCGCCGACACCGAACATGCCAGATAAAACACCGACGACCCCACCGATCCCCAACAGCAGGAATGGGCTGACAGAAACTTCGGCTATGGGAAGGTATACGTGCATACCCTCTTAGAACGGTTGCGGCATGCAAAATCAACTCTGCATGCCGCCTTGCAGCGAACAGGACTGAAACTCCATTCGGAACTGGCCTTATCAGCGCTCTTTGATGTAGGGCTCTCCGCCTGCCCGTGGTGGCACGGCCTTGCCGACAAAACCGGCCAGAATAACAACTGTCAGGATATAGGGCAGGGCGTCCATCACCTGGACCGGAATCACTACGCCACCAAGATCGATGTTTTGGAACCGAAGTGCTACCGCCTGAAGCAGGCCAAACAGCAAACAGGCCCACATGGCGTGCCACGGGCGCCATTTGGCAAAGATCAAGGCGGCCAGCGCAATAAAGCCACGACCAGCGGTCATTTCCTTGACGAACCCCGCCTGCAAAGCCGTCGCCAGATAAGCGCCCGCGATACCACAAAGTACGCCACAGATCGCGACGGCTGCGAAGCGCAGGCCAACCACGGATACACCTGCCGTGTCGACGGCTGCCGGGTTTTCACCCACAGCCCGCAGGCGCAGGCCGAACCGTGTGCGGAAAAGCACCCACCACGTTGCTGGAACCATCAGGAATGCCACATAAACAAGGATCGAATGGCCCGAGAGCAGTTCGGAATAGATCGGGCCGACAATCGGAACCCCTCCAAGCGCATCGGCAAATGGAAAGTTGATAGGCTCGAACCGGCCGCCACCAAAGAGCGAGGGCGTTCGACCGCCCTGTTGGAACCAGCTTTGGGCGACAAGCACTGTCAGGCCCGAGGCGAGAAAGTTTATTGCGACACCCGAAATCAGCTGGTTGCCCCGGAAGGTTATCGATGCCAACCCGTGCAGCCCTGACAGCGCCAATGAGGATCCGATGCCTGCCAGCAAGCCCAGCCAGACTGAACCCGTAACCGCCGCGACAGCCGCAGAAAAGAACGCGGCCACCAGCATTTTGCCTTCCAGCCCGATGTCGAAAATGCCAGCCCGTTCCGAATACAGACCGGCCAAACAGGCCAGCAAAAGAGGCGTGGATAGGCGGATGGTCGAATCCAGAACCTGGATGAGGGTTACAAAGAAGTCCATTACTCTGCCCTCTTCCGCATACCAAGGAACAGTTTCTCAAGCGGCATCCGTACCATGTTGTCCAGCGCACCGGTGAACAGGATCACCAGCGCTTGAATGACTACGATCAGCTCGCGCGGGATCGATGCCCACAGGGCCAGTTCCGCCCCGCCCTGATACAGGAACCCGAACAAAAGCGCGGCCAGCAATACGCCGAAAGGATGTGAGCGCCCCATAAGGGCCACGGCAATCCCGATGAACCCAGCGCCTTCGGTCGAGTTCAGGACAAGGCGCTCCGCCTCGCCCATGACGTTATTGATGGCCATCAAACCTGCCAGCGCACCCGAGATCAGCATCGCAACAATAGTAATGCGAACCGGTGAGATACCGGCATAGACCGCGCCGGTTTCAGAGTGGCCATAAGCTCGGATTTCATAGCCCAGCCGGGTCCGCCAGATCAGCGCCCAGACGACGACACAGGCCAGCAACGCGATGAAGAATGTAATGTTTACCGGAGCCCCCCGGAACACCACGTTTTCTGCGGTCGAGAACATTGACTGGAAAGTTGGCAGATGGACGGTTTCGGGGAATCGCGCGGTTGCCGGGTCCTGCGACCCTTGCGGGCGCATGATGTTGACCAACATGTAGTTCAGAAAGGCAGCGGCAATGAAATTGAACATGATCGTGGTAATCACGATATGGCTGCCGCGCTTGGCCTGAAGATAGGCTGGGATAGCGGCCCAAAACGCACCGAACAGCATTGATGCCGCGCAGGCCGCAAGCAATGCAATGCTCCAATGCGGCCAGTCGACGTACAGGCAAACCATGGCCACCCCAAGACCGCCCAACATCGCCTGACCTTCGCCACCAATGTTGAACAAGCGGGCGTGGAATGCGACGGCGACCGCAAGGCCGGTAAACATGAAATTTGTCGCGTAATAGAGCGTATAGCCCCAGCCATAGGTTGACCCCAACGCGCCTGTTACCATCAGCTTAACAGCTTCGACGGGGTTTTCTCCGATGGCGAGGATGACCAGCGCAGACAGGAAAGCGGCCAGCAACAGACTGATCAGCGGGATCAGAACGACATCGGCCCATTTAGGCATTTTTTCCATCCTATGCGGCCTCTCCTGCAACACCGGCCATCAGCAGGCCAAGTTCTTTTTCATCTGTTTCGCTGGGCAGGCGTTCGCCCATGATATGCCCGTCGAACATCACTGCGATCCGGTCGGACAGCGAGAAGATCTCTTCCAACTCAACCGAAACCAGCAGGATCGCCTTGCCTTGGTCGCGCAGGGCAACGATCTGCTTGTGAATGAATTCGATCGCACCGATGTCAACGCCGCGCGTCGGCTGGCCGACCAGCAGCAGGTCAGGGTTTCGCTCGATTTCGCGGGCAACGACGATTTTCTGCTGGTTCCCGCCCGAAAAGCTCTTGGCGGCAAGCCAAGGATCCGGTGGCCGAACATCGAATTTCTCGATCTTGGCTTCGGTATCAGCGCGCAGCGCGGAATTGTCCATGAACAGGCCACGCTGATAAGCGGGGTCCCGGTGATAGCCAAAGGCCACGTTCTCCCAGGCGTGGAAATCCATAATCAGGCCTTCGCGCTGACGGTCTTCGGGCACGTGCGCGATGCGCTGTGCACGACGCGCCTGACCGTCTGATCCGGCACCGCTTAGTGCCAGCGGTTCGCCATTCAGCTTGATCGAGCCTTGTCCCGGACGCATCCCGCCCAGAACCTCTAGCAACTCCGACTGTCCATTGCCCGCCACACCGGCAATGCCGACGATCTCACCGGCACGAACGGTCAGGTCGATACCTTTAACCCGTTCAACACCAGCGGAATCAAAAACGCTCAGTTTTTCGATCTCAAGGATGGGCTTGCCCGGCGTCGCAGGCACCTTGTCGACTTGCAGCAAAACCTTACGGCCTACCATCAGTTCGGCCAGTTCTTCAGGGCTGGTGTCCGAAGTTTTCACCGTAGCCGTCATCTGCCCACGGCGCATGACCGAAACGGTATCGGTGTTTTCCATGATTTCGCGCAGCTTGTGGGTGATCACGATGATCGTTTTCCCTTCAGCTCGCAGACGATCCAGGATACGGAACAGCTGGTCAGCTTCTGCCGGGGTCAGAACTCCAGTCGGTTCATCCAGAATCAGAATCTCGGCCTTGCGATACAAAGCCTTCAAAATTTCGACACGCTGCTGCATCCCCACACCGATCTCATCAATGCGTTTGTCGGGGTCAACGAACAGTTCGTATTCTTCTTCCAGTTCTTTCAGTTCTTTGCGGGCCTTGGCCAGAGACGGAGCCAGAAGGCCGCCATCTTCGGCACCCAGAACGATGTTTTCCAGAACAGTGAAATTCTCTACCAGCTTGAAGTGCTGAAACACCATCCCGATGCCCGAGGCGATAGCCGCCTGGCTGTCAGGGATTTCGGTCTTTGTCCCGTTGATCCAAATTTCACCTTTGTCGGCTTTGTAAAAGCCGTAGAGGATGCTCATCAGCGTGGATTTGCCCGCACCGTTTTCACCGATGATCCCATGGATCGTGCCGGGGGCGACGCTGATTGAGATGTCTTTGTTGGCCTGAACCGGCCCAAAGGATTTGGAAATCCCTTTGAGCTCAATGGCGGGGACGGTCATGTCTTACCCTCAACTGCCGAAAAGCCCATCCGGCAGGTGGCACGGATGGCAGAGTGGATGGCGGGGCGGAAGGGTTCCTTCCGCCCCGCGCGATATCAGAACTGCAGTGCGGGGCAGCTGTCGTTCTCGTAATAGCTGACAACGGTGATATCGCCGTTGATGATGGCTTTGCGGGCTTCTTCCACCGCATCGTTCATTTGGACCGAAACAAGCTCTTTGTTGTTATCGTCCATGGCGACGCCTACACCTTCTTCGGCCAGTCCCATGGTGAACACGCCGGTTTCTACGGCGTCACCTGCTTTCATCGCGTCATACACCGCGACGTCCACACGTTTCAGCATCGACGTCAGGACCTTGCCCGGATGCAGGTGGTTCTGGTTGCTGTCCACGCCGATCGACAGGATGCCTTCGTCGGCTGCCGTTTGCAGAACGCCAACACCTGTACCGCCAGCCGCGGCGTAGATCACGTCAGCACCCTGGCTGATCTGTGCTTTTGTAAGTTCCGAACCTTTTACCGGGTCGTTCCATGCCGCAGGGGTGGTGCCGGTCATGTTGGCGACAACATTGATGTCCGGGTTCACGGCTTTGGCGCCTTGTGCGTATCCGCAGCCAAAGTGGCGGATCAGCGGAATGTCCATACCGCCGATAAAGCCAACGGTTCCCGATTTCGATGCCATCGCTGCCATCATGCCAACCAGGTACGACCCTTCATGCTCGGCAAAGCCGATCTGGCGGATGTTGGGGATGTCCAGCCAGTTCACGTCGACAGCCACGAATTTGGTTTCAGGATAATCGCCTGCAACGGCCGACAACGGATCGGCCATACCAAAGCCCATGGTGATGATCGGGTTGGCACCTGATTCTGCGAAACGGCGCAGAGCCTGTTCGCGCTGTGCTTCCGACTGGATCTCGATCTCGCGGTACTCGCCGCCGGTCTCATTGGCCCAACGCTGCGCGCCATTATACGCGGCTTCGTTGAAAGATTTGTCGAACTTGCCGCCCAGGTCAAAGATCAGCGCCGGTTCGGCGAAAGTTGCACCTGCGGTCAGAGCGACAGCAGCGGCAGCACCCATCAAGGATTTCATCAGGGTCATTTAAGTCTCCCATTTTTTTTGTTGGCACGAGGTAAGATTAGCCCCGTTTACCCACTTTTAGCGAGCATAAGTGTTGTGATGGCGGGAATTAAGGACGTTTGCAACCGTCATGGTCAATTGATTTCTGACCAAATGGTCTAAAAAATCTTTGGTTGCCGTTAGGGCAGTCGGCGTTCCATTACGAGAGCATCGATATTTGGGCCTGTTTTTCTGGAATAATAACCCTTGCGCTGACCGCACTGGCGATACCCGCATCGCCAGTACAAAGCGATTGCTGCAACATTGTCGGCAGCGACGTCCAGAAAAGCGCGGTTTGCCTGCAAAGTGACTGCCCGGTCGTGCCAGTCGTGCATCGCCTGTGACCCGAGCCCTTGTTTTTGAAACGCGGGATGAGTCGCAATCGTCAGCAACTCTGCCTCACCCGCGATCACCTGAAACAGGGCAAAGCAACGGGCATCCCCAACGTAATCAGTGAACCGGTTCTCCAAAAGGATGGCGAACTCATCGGCAGTCCATGGGCGTGACTGGGTGAACGCCGCTGCATGTGTCGCTGCCATCTCGTAAGGCGTCATTGGTCCAGCAACACAGGCGGCACATCTCGGGACGGGGCCGCGTCCGCAGGTCTGACATATAGCGGGGCTGGAGACGCACTGACGCTGTGCCATCGTCTTGCGGCAAGTTTGGCAACGGCTTGTACCTGCAATGCGGGGTCGGGGCAGACATACAAAGGCCCATGCTGTTCGGCCTCGCCCAAAGGCAACAGGCAAGGGCCGGTTCCGGGAAGTTGTACATACACCTGTTCGCGCGGCGCAGGGATGGCTGGAAGTTGGCTCTCTTCTGCCAGTTCAATCAGAGCATCGAATCCAGAAACACCCACCGCGGGGACGCCAAGGCCCAAGGCAAGGCCCCGGGCGGCAGAGACCGAGATGCGTATACCCGTGAAATTGCCGGGCCCAATCCCAACACCGATGGCGTCCAGATCGGCCCATACGCAACCGGCTTCGGTCAGTACTTCTTGCAACAAGGGCATCAACCGTTCGGCCTGGCCGCGTGCCATGTCTTCGACACGGGACATTGCGATCACACCGCCACGCAACAAAGCGGCCGCGCAATGCGCGGCCGATGTATCAAATGCCAGGATCGTCGGGTCAGACGGCAACTGGTCGAACCTCGGTCACTTCAGGGATGTAGTGGCGCAGCAGGTTTTCGATACCCATCTTCAGTGTCAGGGTCGATGACGGGCACCCCGCGCAGGCACCTTGCATGTGCAGATAGACCACGCCGCGATCAAAGCCATGAAAGGTAATGTCGCCACCATCCTGTGCCACGGCCGGGCGCACGCGGCTGTCCAGCAGATCTTTGATCTGATTGACGATTTCCGCATCTTCTCCGGTATGTTCGGCATGACCCGAGGCCGCTGCCGCGTCTGCACCCATGACAGGCTGGCCGGATTGATAATGCTCCATCACTGCGCCAAGAATTGCAGGTTTGATGTGATCCCACTGAACTTCGTCGGATTTGGTCACAGTGACAAAGTCGTTTCCAAAAAACACACCGGTCACACCGTTTACCGCAAAGATTCGTTTGGCCAGTGGGGACTTATCACCAGCCTCGGCTGTCGGGAAATCCGCGGTTCCTGCCTCAAGCACCGTTTGGCCGGGTAGAAATTTCAATGTGGCCGGGTTTGGGGTGGATTCGGTCTGGATGAACATGAGGCAGCTCCGTCTGAGGTGTTTCTGATATGCGCTCAGGGGTCGGAGAAGTCAATATTTGGAACGATTCTAAATCGTGAGCAAGTAACGAATCGCCTCATCCAGCCGGTCATCTCCCCAAAACAGCTCTGCCCCCGCCACAAAACTCGGTGCGCCGAACAGGCCAAGTGCTTTTGCGCGCGCGGATTGCTCGAACAGAGCAGCCTTGATGCTCGCATCTTTTCGGCGATTCATCACTGCCGCAGGCAGATCTGCCATCTTCAGGCAATCCTCAAGCACGTCTTCGTCCGAGATGTCCCGTCCGTCCCCGAATTCAGCGCTGAAGACAGCCTTTGCGAAGGCAGCCCGTTCCTCACCATGCGCAAGGGCCAGAGTCAGGCGCGCTGCGGTGAGGGAGTTTTGCGGGAACGGGTCAGGCCGAACTAATTTCAGCCCGCGTGCGCTGCAAAGACGTTCCATGTCACGCCACATATAGCGCCCTTTGGCCGGATACAGGTTGAACGGCGATGTGCGCCATCCCTGATCCGCGAAAATCGGCCCCAACAGAAAAGGTTGCCAGTCGACCGAGACACCTGTGCCCCGTGCGGCCTGTTCGATTCGCATCGCGCTGAGATAGGAATAGGTCGAGGCGAAGTCGAACCAGAACTGCAACGTCTTCGCCACGTTCGATCCTCAGGTGATTTCTTCCAGCTTTTCCTTGCTCAGATCACCGGGAACAATCGTTATCGGGATCGGCAGGCTGCCAGAGTTCTTTGTGAGCTGGGTCACCAGCGGGCCGGGGCCTTTCTTGTCAGTTCCCGCCCCAAGAACGAGAACGCCGATCTCTGGGTCAGACTGAACATGTTCGATGATCTGCGGCACCGGATCACCTTCGCGAATGGCCAGTTCAGGTTCTACATTCTGTTTGTCGCGCATCCATTTGGCGAAGACTTCGAAATGGGCATGGATACGTTCCCGGGCTTCTTCGCGCATGGTTTCGGCAACACCGATCCAGTGATTGAACTCGTCCGGCGGAATAACCGACAAGATCGTCACGCCGCCACCTGTATGCGCGGCACGCATCGCGGCGAACCGCATTGCGTTCAGGCATTCACGGCTGTCATCCAGAACAACTAAGAACTTACGCATGGGTGTCCTCTTCAATTTTAAGAGATCATGCCCGAGCGTTTGCGTGCTGGCAACTCGGACACGTTCATGTCGATTACTAGCGTTCGCTTGCAGCCCAGTCCCAGTAAAGTGCGCGGGCACGGCGGGCAATTGGACCAACCTGAAACTGTGTGTCTTCTAGCGCAGTCACCGGTGAGATCTTGCTCATATTGCCGGACATGAAAACCTCGTCCGCCTGGTGAAAATCCTCGAAACCCAAGACCGTTTCATGAACTGTAACACCATCCTCGCGCAGATTCTTGATATGTCGCGCCCGCGTGATCCCTGCCAAAAATGTGCCGTTGGGGATCGGGGTAAAGACCTCGCCATCCTTGACCATGAAGATGTTGGCTGTTGCCGTTTCGGCCACATTGCCCATCGCGTCAGCGACCAGTGCGTTCGAGAATCCCTTGGAGCGCGCCTCTTGCAACATGCGCGCATTGTTGGGGTAAAGGCACCCGGCCTTGGCGTTGACCACTGCTGATTCCTGTACCGGGCGACGGAACCGCGTGGTCGACAGCGTGGCTGAAGCCGTTTCAGGTGCCATCGGGATTTCTTCCAGACAGATGGCAAACCCTGTGCTGTTTTCCTGCGGAACGATTGCCGTGCTGTCGCCATCAATGCCCCAATACATCGGGCGGATATAAACAGCTGTGTCAGGGCTGTAGGCTTGCAACCCTTCATGCACCAATTCGACCATCTGTTCGGTTGTCATGGTCGGTGTCAGCATCAGGGCTTCGGCGGACCGGTTCACCCGGGCGCAATGGGCTTGCAGATCAGGGGCCAACCCGTCGAAATAGCGGGCACCATCGAATACGGATGATCCAAGCCAGGCCCCATGATCCGCTGCGCGCATGATGGGAGTATCCCCGTCATGCCAATGGCCCTGAAAGTAGGTCCGGATGTTTTTGCCGGTTGCCATGACGCCCTCCTGTGGTTCAGGCAGACCCTAGGTGGGCGTCAGGCGAAGGTCCAGTGCATTCAGCGTGATGCCGATCCGACCATACCGACGATTTCATAGGTCTTTTGCAGGATCGGAGCGGCGATCTGACGCGCGCGCTCGGCCCCATGAGCCAGAATCCGGTCAATCTCGGCCTGTTCTCCCATAAGGCGCGACATCTCAGTCGAGATTGGGGCCAGCTTGGCGACCGCCAGATCAGCCAGCATCGGTTTGAAATCACCGAACTGCTTGCCGCCAACTTCGGCCAGAACCTGCTCGATGCTTTGTTCGCTGAGTGCTGCGTAGATATTGACCAGATTACGCGCTTCGGGGCGGCCCTCCAGACCTTCAACATCCGACGGCAAAGCGTCAGGGTCGGTCTTGGCCTTGCGGATTTTCTTTGCGATCGCATCGGCATTATCGGTCAGGTTGATCCGGCTCATGTCCGAGGGATCGGAGGACGACATTTTGCGCGAACCGTCCCGCAGGTTCATCACGCGCGGGGCAGGGCCTCCAATCACGGGCTCAGTCACGGGAAAGAAGTCGACGCCGTAGTCATGGTTGAACTTGATCGCGATATCGCGGGTTAATTCCAGGTGTTGCTTCTGGTCTTCGCCCACAGGAACATGTGTCGCGTGGTAGACAAGAATATCGGCTGCCATCAGGGCAGGGTACGCAAACAGGCCAAGCGAGGCATTTTGCGCATTTTTGCCCGCCTTGTCCTTGAACTGCGTCATCCGTTGCATCCAGCCCATTCGGGCGACGCAGTTGAAAATCCAGGCCAGTTGAGTGTGCTCGGGCACCTGGCTTTGGTTGAACAGGATTGATTTTTCTGGATCAAGGCCCGCCGCGATAAAGCCCGCGCAAACCTCGCGTGTTTTTTCGCGTAGGCGATCTGGGTCCTGCCATACGGTGATGGCGTGCAAATCGACCATGCAATAGACGGTTTCGAATTCGGGACCCTGCATATCGACAAAACGCTTGAGTGCACCAAGGTAGTTCCCAAGGTGCAGGTTTCCCGAAGGCTGGATGCCGGAAAACACGCGCGGCGTGAATTGGGACTCAGTCATCAAAGGGAACTCCTGTCTGGAAAAATCAGCCCCCGTCGCTTACCCATGAGGCAAAGGGACGTCAACAGCCGCGAAAGGCCAGCCCAATGAGCAGTGAACATTACACACCGCCTGTGAACCCACTGCCACCTGCTGTGGTGGCGCTGGTTCTGTTCATCATCGGGATAGAAATTGCCTTCACGCTGGGATCACGCGGGCTGGTTGGAGGACCAGCAGCGGTGGGCTGGCGGCTGGATGCGATCCAGCATTATGCGTTCTCGGCGGATATTTTCGACTGGATGGTACTGAACGGGCGCTGGCCATTCGAACATGTCATCCGCTTCGTGACCTACCCCTTTGTGTCCGCAAATTTCACGCAGGCGATTTTCGTCTGTGTTTTCGTGCTGGCGATGGGCAAAATGGTTGGCGAAGTGTTCGGCGGTTTCCCGATGCTGCTGATTTTTATCGTATCAGGCATTGGCGGCGCGCTTGCCTACGCTGTGTTACTGGACCCACGCTATCCGCTGATCGGAGGGTTCCCGCCGGTGTATGGCCTGATCGGCGCATTTACGTGGCTGTTGTGGCGCAAACTGTCACTTGTAGGTGCAAACCAAACACGGGCATTTCAATTGATTGCAGTCCTTATGGGCATACAGTTTCTTTTCGGCCTGATCTTTGGTGGCAACTGGGAATGGGTTGCCGATCTGGGTGGGTTTGCCACCGGTTTTGGCTTGTCTTTTCTTGTTGCACCGGGCGCGTGGTCCCGGATCGTCGGCCGCATTCGCCGGGATTGATCAGGACCGGCGCAGGGCGTGCTTGAACTCCGACAGTTTGAAAGCGCTGAAGATATGGCCCAGAAGGAAATATGAGACGGCCGCGACCATGATCAGGACCAGCAGTGCCAGATAGCGCCAGCCGGGAACATCCAATGCCCACCCGAACAGGTAGAGCGCTGCGTATAATATCGCGCCCATCCCAAGCGAAGCGGCCACAATCCGGCCCGCGCGCTTTTTGAACCGGACATCAAAGCGCGCCTCTTCACCCATACGTCGTGAGCCCAAGGCCAGTAGCACAACCATCGCCCACCCGGCAGTCGATGCAGCAATTGCCGGTGCGATCCAGCCCACCAGTGGAAACAGACCAAACGCCAGAGCTGCGTTCACGATCATCGCAACAACCGCGTAGTGAAACGGGGAACGTGTATCCTCGCGCGCAAAAAACAGCGGTTGCAGCAATTTTTGCAACATGAAAGCCGGAAGCCCTACCCCGTAGATGGCAACCGCAAGGGCCGTGGCGGCCGTATCCTCGGGGCCGAACTGGCCGCGTTCGAACAGCACGGATACGAGGGGGGTTGGCATAACCACGAGGGCGACAGTCGAAGGCAGCGTCAGCAGCAGTGTGAACTCACCGGCCCGGGAAAAGGCATTGCGTGCGCCCTCTTTGTCATCCGCGCGCAAGCGGCGGGACAGGTCCGGCAACAAGACTATGCCGACAGCAATGCCTACCACACCCAAAGGCAACTGGTAGAGCCTGTCTGCAGCAAAAAGCCAGCTGACGGCATTTGCGGTTTTCGATGCAACCAATTGCCCGACAACCAAATTGACCTGCGTGACCCCCATCGCCAGCGCGGCCGGGACTGCGATACGTACCATCCGTCGCATTTCAGGCGTCAGGCGCGGCATGCTGGGGCGGATGCGGATGTCGGCGCGTTCGGTAGCAACCCAGACCAGCGCCAGTTGCGCGACACCGGCCACCGGAATGACCGGGATCAACCACCGGATCACTTCGCCGCCGGACATGGCTCCGGCGATCAGGGCGGTGCAGGCGAAAATGTTCAGCAGAACAGGTGCAGCTGCCGCTGCCGCAAACCGCCCGGTTGCATTCAGAACACCAGAAAACAAGGCAGCCAGAGACATGAACAGGATGTATGGAAACACAACATATCCATAATCCACCGCCAGATCGAACCGTTCATCGCCGTAAAACCCTTCGGCGGTCAGCCACACCAGACCGGGCATGAAAACCATGGCCAGCCCGACCAGCGCCAGAACAGCCACGGCCAGAAGATTGAATGCGTCCTGCGCGAAACCCTGAGGGTCTTCGTCGGCTTCCAGTCGTTTGGAGAACATCGGCACAAAGGCCGCGTTAAATGCCCCCTCGGCGAAAAAGCGGCGGAACATGTTGGGCAGGCGAAAGGCTGCAACAAAGGCATCCATCACAGGGCCTGGTCCAATATAGGCCGTCAACAGTATTTCCCGCAGAAACCCCAGAATTCGGCTGGCGAGCGTCCAGAAGCCGACCGTGAACAGGCCAGAGAACAACCGTATTTGCTTCATGAGGCCGCACGCTCGGCGCCTTCGGTGATTGCCGTGCGCAGCTTCGCCTCAAGTCCGCGCTGCTTGCTTTCCGAGTAATACTTCAAGCCAAACATATCCTTGACGTAGAACGTATCGACCACCTGTTCGCCATAGGTCGCGATCACGGCATTGGCGATATACACGTTCGCCGCGGCCAGGGTCCGGGTCAGATCAAACAGCAGGCCTGGGCGGTCGCGTGTGTCCACCTCGATGATTGTGTAGATTTCAGAGCCCTCATTGTCGAACGTGATATGAGTTGGCACGTTGAAAGCGCGTTCGCGTTTCTTGATCTTGTCACGCGACTTCAGTGCTTCCTTGGCGACGACTTCGCCGCGCAGGGTCTTGTGAATCATCTGCGTCAGGCGTGGAAGGCGCGATGCCTCGAACGGGTGCCCTTCGGCGTCCTGAATCCAGAACGCGTCCGTCACGTAGCCGTCTTTGGTGGTATAGCTGCGTGCATCCACGACATTCGCGCCGACCAGAGCCAGTGCCCCGGCGATGCGGGCAAAAATACCGGGGTGATCTCCCATGGCGAAACAGGCCCGCGTCGCATCACGGTCTTCATCAGGTTGCAGGCGAATTTCCATCGCGCCGGGATCGCCGCTTTGTTCCAGCGCGTACAGCATCTCGGCAAACTCGATATGCGTCGCAAGGTTCAGGCCCTGCCAATACGGGGCGTAGTGGCGCCCGGTCTCGACCTTGAGGTCAGCCTTGGACCAGTTGTCCAAGGCGCGGCGCAGCGCTGTTTTGGCCTCGGCCCCCCGGTTCGCCCGGTTCAGATCTTCCATACCGGTTTCCAGTGCACGCTTTGTTTCAGCATGCAGGGCGCGCAGCAAGGTGGCCTTCCAATTGTTCCAGGTGGTCGGGCCAACACCGCGAATGTCACAAACCGTCAGAACCGTCAGCAAATCCAGTCGTTTGGTTGTCTGAACGGCCTTGGCAAAATCGCGCACCGTCCGAGGGTCGGAGATATCGCGTTTTTGCGCCATGTCGGACATCAGCAAGTGATAACGCACCAGCCATTCAACGGTTTCGGAATCCGATTTGTTCAGGCCGAGCCGAGGCGCCACCTTGCGCGCGATCTGTGCCCCAAGGATCGAGTGATCTTCGGGGCGACCTTTCGCAATGTCATGCAGAAGAAGCGCGACGTACAGCACCTTTCGGTTCACCCCGCCTTTCAGAATCGATGACGCAAGAGGCAGGGATTCGACCAGCTCTCCGCGTTCGATCTGGGCAAGATTGACGATGCATTGGATCGTATGCTCGTCCACCGTATAGCTGTGATACATATTGAACTGCATCATCGCCACGATGTGCTCGAACTCGGGTAGGAAAGCGGACAGCACGCCCAGTTCGTTCATCCGTCGCAATGCGCGTTCCGGGTTGCCGTGTTTCAACATCAGATCCAGGAAAATGCGCTGGGCTTCCTTGTCGCCGCGCATCTCGTCATCGATCAGATGCAGGTTCGCGCTCACCAGCCGCATGGCATCGGGATGGATCAGCATACCTGTCCGCAAACCTTCTTCGAACAGGCGCAGCAGGTTCACTTTGTCGGATAGAAATTTTTCAGGTTCCACCAGATCCAGACGGCCGTGAACCACCTTGTATCCCGCCTTGACCCGTCGACGCCTGCGGAAAATGCGTTCCAGCAACGGCGCACCTTTCATGTGCAGCGATTCGAGTTTGGTCAGGAAGATGCGCGTCAACTCACCCACGCGGGTGGCTTCGCGGAAATACCGCTGCATGAACACTTCGACTGCGCGACGCCCGGCGCGGTCCTCGTACCCCATGCGCGCGGCAACCTCGACCTGCATGTCAAAGGTAAGCTGCTCGGTCGCACGACCGGTGACAAGATGCAGGTGCGAACGCACAGCCCAAAGGAATTCTTCGGCCTGAACGAAGGTCTTGAACTCTTCGGGTGTGAACAAGCCCAAAGGCACCAGTTCGGCCACGTCCTGAACGCCATAGACATATTTCGCGATCCAGTAGAGGGATTGCAAATCGCGTAGGCCGCCTTTGCCTTCCTTCACGTTGGGTTCGACCATGTAACGCTCGCCTTGTTTGTGGTGGCGTTCATCACGTTCGTGCAACTTTGCTTCGATGAATTCGCGTTCGGTTCCCTTGAACAGTTCGTCTTTCAGCCTTCGGTCCAACCCGTCCGCCAGCGCCTTGTCACCGGCCAGATAGCGTTGCTCCAACATCGCTGTGCGGATCGTGAAATCCTCGGCACCCAGCCGCAGACAATCTTTGATCGTGCGTGAGGAATGCCCGACCTTCAGCCGCAAATCCCACAGGATATAAAGCATCGACTCGATAACGCTCTCGGCCCATGCGGTGATCTTGTAGGGGGTGAGAAACAGCAGATCGACGTCGGAAAACGGCGCCATTTCCCCGCGCCCATAACCGCCAACAGCCAGAACGGCGATCTTTTCACCTTGGGTGGGCGTTGCAAGCGGATGCAGGCGTGTGCTTGAGACCAGCATCGCCGTCCCAACCAGTTTATCCGTCAGGTAAGTGTATGAGCGCGTGAGTGCCCGCGCGTCGAAAGGACGTTCGCCAAATGCCTCTGCAATGACCGCGCGGCCGGCCTTTTGAGCCTCGCGCAGAATGCGCACCGTCTCGGACCGCATTTTGGTGTTGTCCGGGCAGGCCTCAAAGGCCTGAGCCAGTGCATCATTGACGGCAGTGCTGTCGAAGATGTCCCCGGCGGGGCAGATCAACGCGCTTTCGGGCACGTTGATCGCGCCAGTCAGATCAGAAACCGGCGCCAGAGAAGCTTTGTGGGGCAGGGTCAATCACAACCACCTGTTTGTTCTGGATCGTGGCAACTGCCAGACCGCGTTCGTTGGTGCCGTCCGGGCGCAGGCGGAAGATGCCGCCAACGCCCTGGAAACCGGCGTTCTGTGTCAGGGCCGAAGCGGTCAGGGCGTCTGATTTGCCCTGGCTGACCAAGGCACCAATTGCGGCGATACCGTCATAGGCCAGACCGCTGATTGGGTGCGGTGCTTCGCCGTAAGTTGCGTTGTAACGCTGACGGTAGGCTTGTGCCTTGGACGGGTCAGGTAACGCAAACCACCCCCCTTGAACCCCCGGAAGCTCCAGAGTTTGAGGAGGGATATCCCAACGTGTCAGGCCAATGTATTGCGTGGTTGCCGGAGAAACACCGGCCTCTGGCAGCAATTGCGAGAACAGCGGCAATGCCCCCGCCGTGGTCGCCGTCAGGAAGATCGAATCCGCGCCTGTCGAATCAACAGTGGCCTTGATCGTGGGAACCGCATTGATGACGCCCTGTTGCGACCGGTCGTATGCGACGGTCCCTGCATTGTTGACCCGGCTGTTCGCTATGGCATTGGCGATTGCGGACTGGCCCAGTTGTCCTGCGGCGTCGTTGCTGTGCACGACCACCGTGTTGACCTTGCCCTGACTGCCCGCATAATTCACCAGCCGGTTGGCCGTATTGTCAAAGGTCGGGCCCAATACAAAGACGTTGCCGCCTGCAATGCTGGCGTTGTTTGAAAACGAAAGAACGTTGACGTTCTTGCTCAGCACCGCCAACCCGGCAGCATTTGCTGCCTGGGCATATACCGGACCAATGATGATTTTTGCCCCGTCCGCAACAGCCTGCTGTGCAACGGCTGTCGCCGTGTTCGGGTTTCCGGCTGTGTCATAAACGCGTAAGTCGATCTGGACATTCGGCAAATCCGACATCGCAAGCCGCGCGGCATTCTCAAGGCTTTGCGCCAGCGCCGCATCACCAGATTGCGCAGATCCTCTGGGAACCAGCAAGGCGACAGGAACCGGCTTTGAGGTATTGATCGAGGGGCCTCCGCCAAGACCACCCGGTTCACAGGCAGCAAGAAACGCTGCGGTCGTCAGGGCAGCGGCGACTTTCGCCAGCTTGCTTACGGGCTTGCAAACGGTAAACATCTAAATGAAAACTCCCTGATCCGACGGCTGCGAATGCTTCTGTTCTGTTGAGCCGCGATAATAAACGTCACGCTGTGAGGGTCCAGCTTTGAATTTCCAAAAGATCAAGTTGGCTGCGGGCCTGTATTTTGTTGCCACTCCGATTGGAACAGCACGCGACATTACGCTCAGAGCCTTGGATGTTTTGGCCTCAGCCGATGTAATTGCGGCAGAAGACACCCGCAGTTTACGTCGCTTGATGGAAATACATGGCATCCCGCTGGAAGGCCGGCGTATCCAGGCCTATCACGACCACAGCGGCGCAGGCGCGCGCGGCAAGATTATGGAGGCGCTGGCGCAGGGGCAATCGGTGGCCTACGCGTCCGAAGCGGGAATGCCGCTGATTGCCGATCCGGGCTATGATCTGGGCAAGCAGGCCGCAGAAGCCGGGTATACCGTGACCTGTGCCCCCGGCGCGTCTGCCGTTGTAACGGCCCTGACGTTGGCGGGGCTTCCCACCGACGCCTTCTTTTTTGCAGGCTTCCTTCCTAACGCAACCAAAGCGCGCCGCACCCGCATCGAGGCGTTGAAGGACATCCCCGGCACATTGGTGTTCTACGAATCTCCGAAACGCGTTGCCGCCTGTCTGTCGGACCTGGCTGAATGCCTGGGACCTGAACGGCAGGCTGCGCTTTGTCGAGAGCTAACGAAAAAGTTTGAAGAGGTCCGCCGCGGCAGCCTGTCCGAACTGGCAGCGGAGTATCGGGACAAGACCGTCAAAGGCGAAATCGTCCTGTTGGTGGACCGCAGTCATTCGCAAAGTGTTAACGAATCCGACCTAGAAGAAGCTTTGAAACGAGCTTTGGAAAATCACTCGGTTCGGGATGCAGCGGATCTTGTATCGGAAATGTACGACCTGCCGCGCCGACCGATTTACCAGAAAGCTCTGAAATTGGGCAAGGGATGACATGGGGCGGCGTGAACGACAGGGTTCGATCTCATACCACGCTGGACAGGCCGCAGAGTCACAGGTCGCCGCAGATTACGAACGTCGGGGTTTTGCCATAGCGCATCGCCGCTGGCGGGGCGCTGGTGGAGAGATCGACCTGATTGCACGCGACGGCGACGGGCTTGTGTTCATCGAAGTTAAGAAAAGCACCAGCTTTGAAAAGGCCGCTGCCCGGATCAGCCGCAGGCAGATCGAACGAATCTATGCCTCTGCCGCTCAGTTCTTGGAAAACGAGCCGACCGGGCAGCTGACAAACGTACGCTTTGACGCGGCACTTGTGGATGGCTCTGGCGCTGTTCACATCATCGAAAACGCCTTTGGTTTTGGCTAAGCCCCATTGAACCCACAGGCGTGCTGGTCCATGTATCTGGCGGGAAACTGAGGGACATGCCATGAAAATCGCCTTTCAAATGGACCCGATCGGGGCCGTGGATATCAACGCCGACAGCTCATTCCGTCTGGCGGAAGAGGCACAGGCGCGCGGGCATTCTTTGTTTTTCTATGGTCCGGATCATTTGGCCTATCAGCAGGGTCGTATCACCGCGCGAGGTCACGACATGACTGTGCAAAGGGTTGCCGGAGATCCTGCGGTTCTGGGTCCCGAACGTGAGGTGGATCTTGCCGATTTCGATGTCGTCTGGCTGCGCCAGGATCCGCCTTTTGATATGCACTACATCACGTCCACGCATTTGCTGGATCGTCTCAAGGGTCAGACGCTGGTCGTCAACGATCCGTTCTGGGTGCGCAACTACCCGGAAAAGCTGTTGGTGCTGGATTTCCCCGACCTGACCCCGCCAACAACGATTGCGCGTGATTTGCAGACGATCAAGGCGTTCAAGGAAAAGCACGGCGATATCATCCTCAAGCCGCTTTACGGGAATGGCGGCGCGGGTGTGTTCCGGCTTGACGCCAATGACCGCAACCTGACTTCCTTGCATGAGCTGTTCACCGGATTCTCGCGCGAACCTTTGATCGTGCAGAAATTCCTGCCGGATGTCAGCAATGGCGACAAACGGGTGATTCTGGTGGATGGCGAAGCGGTCGGCGCAATCAACCGGGTACCCGCCAAAGGCGAAACGCGGTCGAACATGCATGTTGGCGGACGTCCGGAAAAGATCGGCTTGTCCGAACGCGATCTTGAGATCTGCGCGGCGATTGGACCTTTGCTGAAGGAAAAGGGTCAGGTCTTTGTCGGAATTGACGTTATTGGCGACTATTTGACCGAGATTAACGTGACTTCACCGACTGGCATTCAAGAGCTGGAACGGTTTGATGGCGTAAATATTGCGGAAAAAATCTGGCAGGCCATCGAGGCCAGGCTTTAGGCCATAACCCGGGCAGAGATGCGAAAACTCAGTGCCTCGGCCACGTGTGGGCGGCGGATATCGGTCGCGCCGTCCAGATCGGCGATGGTGCGCGCCACCCTCAGGATTCTATGGAAGGCCCGAGCTGACAGGCCGAACCGATCCGCAGCTTTCAACAGCAGTTCTTTTCCTTCGGCATCGGGCGTGGCGATCTCTTCCAGTATTTTGCCTTCTGCGTCAGCGTTTTGTCGTAACTCCGGCGTGTCACGGAACCGGTCTGCCTGTATGGCACGCGCCCTTTCGACACGTGCTGCAACCGTCGACGAACTGTCGCCCGAAGGGGGCAGATCAAGGTCAATAAAGCCCACGGGCGGAACTTCGATCCGAAGATCGAACCTGTCCATCAAAGGGCCCGAGATTCGGTTCAGGTAATCTTCGCCACATCCCGGTGCCCGCGAACAGGCACGGGACGGGTCGGTCAGATAGCCGCATTTGCAAGGGTTGGCGGCGGCCACCAGCATGAAACGACAAGGGTACTTCACATGGGCGTTCGCGCGCGCCACCATGACTTCGCCGGTTTCAATGGGTTGGCGCAGGGTTTCCAGAACCGGCCGTGGAAACTCAGGGAATTCATCCATGAACAACACACCATTGTGGGCCAATGAGATTTCGCCCGGTTTGGCCCCTTTCCCACCACCAACTATGGCCGCCATCGAGGCCGTGTGGTGCGGTTCGCGGAACGGGCGTGTGCGGTTTATTCCGCCTTCATCCAGCAACCCGCATAGCGATTGGATCATCGACGTTTCCAGGGCTTCCACGGCTGTAAGCGGCGGTAGAATTCCGGGAAGCCGCGCCGCCAGCATGGATTTGCCCGATCCCGGCGTGCCGATCATGATCAGATGGTGACGTCCGGCGGCGGCGATTTCCAGGGCGCGTTTGGCGCGCTCCTGCCCTTTCACATCGCGCAGGTCGCGGTTGGACGGTGTCAGGTTCACTTCGCCGGGTTGTGCCGCTGGCAAAGGGGATTGGCCTGAGAAATGGCGCACGACCTCTCCAAGCGATCCGGCACCGATCACCTGAGTGGCATCGACCCAGGCCGCCTCGGCGCTGGAGGCGCGCGGACAAAGCAATGTGCGGTCTTCTGACGCGGCCGTCATCGCGGCGGGCAAAGCACCAACAACGGGCACCAGAGAACCGTCGAGTGACAACTCCCCCAATGCAACGGTGCTTTCCGCGGCATCGGCAGGGATGATGTCGAGCGCGGACAAAAGCGCGACCGCGATGGGCAGGTCGAAATGGCTGCCTTCTTTAGGAAGGTCGGCGGGGGACAGGTTGATGGTGATCCGCTTGGACGGCAGCGCAATGGCCATCGCGTTCAGCGCGCTGCGGACGCGGTCACGCGCCTCGGACACGGCTTTGTCGGGCAGGCCCACGATGGAAAAGGCTGGCAGTCCGGGTGAGACTGCGCATTGCACCTCGACCGGGCGGGCATCAACGCCTTGAAAAGCAACGGTGTGGGCGCGGGCGACCATGGCAGTCCTGTTTTGGTTAACAGGACGTTGCTGCCACGGTTCTGGTTTAAGAGTCGTTAACGGCTGCGCGCATGGCCGCGAATTTGGGCCATGCTTCGGGATCGGCCACGGTTTTGTTCCGGCAGAATGGGTTGCAGAACCCCCAACATTGTCCGTCTAGCTCCAGGAAATCGGTGACAGGCTTGCCGGAATACGGGCAGGCGGCGTTGATTGACGGACCACCTGAAACCGGCTTCGCAGCAGATACACCCCCGACCGGCCAGGGGCTGGACGGTAAATCCTGCGCGTATGGGAAGGTGTCGTACACAACGGTCAATCCCATGGCGCGCCACTGTCTGACGATGGGATCAGAGAGCAATTCCATGCAATAAGCCCGGTTCGCCTCTGACACCGGCAGCCCATATCCTATAATCCGCGCAGCAACGGGTGTGTAGAAGACGTCTGCCAGTGAATAGGCACCAAATAACGGGCCTTGGTCTGCCCCTGACACGCTCCGCGCATGTGCCCAGAGTGTTTCAATCCTCTCCAGGTCTGACAAAGTCGCCTCAGACGGCGTAAAGCCTTGCCACACGTTGCGCAGCTGCATGGCGCATTCTCCACGCAGGGCGCTGAAACCGGCTACCATTTCGGCGCATAGCCAGCGGGCTGTTGCCCGGGCTGCGGCATCCGAAGGCCACAACCCGGCATCGGGGTGGCGTTCGGCCAGGGTTTCGGCCATCGCCAGGCTTTCCCCCACAACCGTTCCATCCGGCATGCGCAGGGCAGGGACAAGGCGGGCAGGGGCCAGCGGTTCCATGTCTTGCGCCATGGTGCCGGAATAGAGGCCGATCATGTGGCTGCGATAGGGCAGGTTGAATTTCTCAAGCATCAACCAGCCGCGCATTGACCAGCTGGAGAAGAGGCGATCGCCGATATAAAGGTCATAAGTCATGCGCGGACGATGCCTCAGCTTTGCGGACCGGTAAATCAGTGATTTGTGTTGGACCTGTTCACGGAAGGTGATTGATCGATCCGACAGTCCACACCCCGCCGTTGACAGCAATATCCGTAACGGAAAGGTTGTCGATCCGATGCGCAAAGGTCCGCTGCCCGTCCAGACCAAGGGCGCGTTGTACTTGCGTTAGGATTACGCCGAAATGCGCGACGATCACCAGATCGCGGCCCGTATGCGCGGACATAAGCGCGTCGATCGCGGAATCGACCCGGTCGCGGACCTCATTCCAGCTTTCACCTTGCGGTGGGCGGACATCACCGGGGTTGTCCCAATAGGCAAAAGCCAGCTCGGGGTCTTCGGCTTCAATATCGGCAAACCCGCGAAGCTCCCACTGACCGAAATGGATTTCCCGCAGGTTCGGGTGATGTGGCAGACGGTGACGCTGGCCCTGAATGGCCGAAGCAGTGTCAATCGCGCGCGACAGGTCGGACGAAATCACAAATGCATCGGGTGGCAAATGATCGTGCAGGCGCTTCAGCGCTGCTGTATCGCTTAGATCAGCAGGCAGATCGGACCAGCCAACCATCGTCTTTGCATGCGTAGGCCCATGGCGAACAAGATGCAGTCGCGTCACGGCAGCTGCCCTTTCAGGACCAACGGCAACCCGGCGGTCACTTGCACCACCAGATCAGCCTGTGCCGCAAGTGCGATGTTCAGCCGACCCTGCGCTTCGCGAAAGCGACGGGCAAGCGGGTTATCGGGAACAATACCGTGCCCGACCTCGTTCGACACGATCACTACCTGCGCTGTGCATGCGCGCAGGGCCTTTAGCAGGTCAGTTTGGACTGCCCCCAGATCGGTTTCGGCCAGCAAATGATTGCTGACCCATAAAGTGGCGCAATCTACCAGACACACCTGATCCGAGGATAGGCTGGACAGCACCGGTCCCAGGTCAAGAGGCTCTTCAATCGTGGTCCAACCGCCGCCCCGCTGTACCAGATGGCGATCAACCTTCTGCCGCATCTCGTCATCAAACACTTGTGATGTCGCTAGGTAAACTCGATTTTTCCCAGTGGAAACAACGAGGTTCTCGGCAAATGCCGACTTGCCCGAAGCAGCTCCACCCAGAATTAAGGTTAAATCTGACGTCACAGTACTTACCTAAAGATGATCCAATTGGTGCTGTTTTGCGTATCGGTCATAGGTCGGCATGGCAAGCCCGGCCAACGCCTGCAAAACAGGGGAGAGGTTTATGGCTCTGGACAACGCGACAGATTTTTCGATGTCCCGGCAAGCGATGAAGGCCGAGTTGCTGGATGCGGAAACGGAACTGAAGCTGGCTTATGCCTGGCGTGACCAGCGTGACGAACAGGCACTGCACCGCCTGATCACAGCGTATATGCGGCTGGCAATTTCGATGGCAGCCAAGTTCAAACGCTATGGCGCGCCGATGAATGACCTTATCCAAGAGGCCGGTCTGGGATTGATGAAGGCCGCAGACAAGTTCGACCCTGATCGCGGCGTGCGGTTTTCGACTTATGCGGTGTGGTGGATCAAGGCGAGCATTCAGGACTATGTGATGCGGAACTGGTCCATGGTGCGAACGGGGTCCACCTCGGCGCAGAAATCGCTGTTTTTCAACATGCGTCGGGTTCAGGCCCGCCTTGAACGCGAGGCCGCGACCGAAGGTCTTGAACTGGATCGCCACCAGTTGCATCAGATGATCGCCACGGAAATCGGGGTTCCTCTGCGCGACGTGGAACTGATGGAAGGTCGGCTGTCAGGGTCGGATTTTTCCCTGAACGCGGTGCAATCCGCCGACGAAGACGGGCGTGAATGGATCGATGCGCTGGAAGATGAACGTGAACAGGCCGCCGAAGCAGTTGAACACACCCACGATACCAAACAATTGCGCCAATGGTTGCTGATCGCGATGAACGCACTGAATGACCGCGAGCGGTTCATTGTGCGCGAACGCAAACTGCGCGAGCCTGCGCGGACACTGGAAAGTCTCGGCGTCGAGTTGGGTCTGTCCAAGGAACGCGTGCGACAGCTTGAGGCTGCGGCGTTCGCAAAAATGCGCAAGAACCTTGAAGCCCAGTCGAGCGAGGTGCAACACTTCATCGCATGAAACAGCTTGCGATTCTTGCCTGTGTTCTGGGCCTTACGGTTACAGCAGCGCGACCCGGACTGGCGGAAAATCTTATTTCTGATGATGTGGCTCTCGCGATGCGGGATGCGGATGTGGTCATTCTGGGAGAGGTTCACGACAATCCCCGCCACCACCTTATTCAAGCTGAAGCGATTATGAAAATCTCACCCTCGGCTGTTGTCTGGGAGATGGTTACCGAAGAAGGCGCGCAACGGCTGGCGCAAAAAGCGGTGTCCAACCCTGAAGAGTTGAGCCGCATTCTGCAATGGGCAGAAAGCGGTTGGCCACCTCTTAGGCTGTATTATCCGGTGTTCAAGGCCTCAGGCGCGCCGGTTTACGGGGCCATGGTGCCGCGTGCTGCCGCGCGGGCCGCGATGGAACGCGGAGCAGCCACCGCGTTGGGTGCAGATGCGGCGCGCTATGGTTTGACTGTACCGCTGACGCCTGAGGAGCAGGAGGCGCGCGAGGCGGATCAACTGGCCGCGCATTGCGATGCTCTCCCGCCCGAGATGTTACCCCAGATGGTTGCGATCCAGCGACTGCGCGATGCTGTGCTGGCTCGCGCCGTGATGCGCGCGATGGAAGAAACGGGTGGCCCGGTTGCCGTGATCACTGGGAACGGACATGCGCGCAAAGACCGAGGTATCCCGACATATCTTGAACGGCTTCAACCCGGATGGAAGGTGGTCTCGGTCGGACAGTCTGAGGACGATATTATCGATGGCGACTTTGATCTCGTAATCGATAGCCCCACAGTAGAGCGTGAAGACCCCTGTGCGGCGTTTCAGGTTCAGAATTAATCGCTGGAACAACCTGCTGGCCTTGCCTAATGTCGGGGCCGACCGGGACAGGAAGGGCTGAACATGCTGTCATCCAAACGCATTCTGCTGATCATTGGCGGCGGAATAGCGGCCTACAAATCGCTGGATCTGATCCGCAGGCTGCGTGAGCGTGGCGCAGCTGTGACGCCTGTACTGACGCGTGCGGCAGAGGAATTTGTAACACCTCTGTCCGTGTCTGCTCTTGCCTCAGAAAAGGTCTATGGCGATCTGTTCGATCTGACCGCCGAGGCCGAGATGGGTCATATCCAACTGTCACGCTCTGCCGATCTGATTGTTGTGGCCCCCGCAACCGCGGACCTGATGGGCAAGATGGCCGGGGGGTTGGCAAATGATCTGGCATCGACCCTTCTGATGGCGACGGACACGCCTGTTCTATGTGCGCCCGCGATGAATGTGCGCATGTGGGAACACCCGGCGACGCGACGCAACCTGAAGCAGCTTCAAGCGGATGGCGTGGGCTTTGTTGGCCCAAATGAAGGTGATATGGCCTGCGGTGAATATGGCCCCGGACGCATGTCGGAACCGCTGGAAATCGTCGCGGCGGTTGAGGCGCAGCTTGCGGCAGGACCCTTGGTGGGAAAGCGCGTGCTGGTGACGTCGGGCCCGACGCATGAGCCGATTGATCCGGTTCGGTATATCGCGAACCGCTCTTCCGGGGCGCAGGGCTCGGCCGTGGCACAGGCGCTTGCGGATTTGGGGGCCGAGGTGATCTTTGTCACGGGCCCTGCTGACGTACCGCCACCGGCGGGTGTGCAGGTCGTGCCGGTCGAGACCGCGCAACAGATGTCGGACGCGGTTGATGCGGCGCTGCCCGTCGACGCGGGCGTGTTTGCGGCGGCTGTGGCAGATTGGCGCGTGGCCAGTGCGTCGGACAAGAAACTGAAGAAAAGCCGCGACGGTCTGCCGGTTCTGGAATTTGCCGAGAACCCCGACATTCTCAGACGCGTCTCGCGGATGGAAAATGGGCGCCCACCTTTGGTTGTCGGCTTTGCAGCCGAGACCGATGACGTGATCGAACATGCCACCGCCAAGCGACTGCGCAAAGGCTGTGACTGGATTGTTGCCAACGATGTCAGCCCTTCCACCGGGATCATGGGCGGGTCCGAGAATGCGGTTATCCTGATCTCGGACAGCGGAGCCGAGGAATGGCCGCGTATGGGCAAGACCGAGGTTGCGCGGCGGTTGGCAAGCAGGATCGCAGACGCGTTGGCGGGCTGAAGGAAAGGCAAAACCATGGTTGCAATTCGAGTGATCCGCGAAGACGGGGCAGACCCCGCCGTGGCGCTTCCGTCCTACGAAACTGCGGGTGCTGCTGGCGCGGACGTGCGTGCCAACTTGCCCGAGGGGGTTTCGATCATGCTGGAGCCCGGACAGCGGGCGCTTGTGCCGACCGGTCTGCGCATTGAAATCCCGCAAGGATACGAGGTTCAGGTCCGTCCCCGCTCGGGCCTTGCACTGAAACACGGGATCACGCTGCCCAATACGCCGGGCACTATCGACAGTGACTATCGCGGTTATCATCACTGATCTTTGTTGCGACTAGACAAGTCGTGAAGCTAATTTTATTTTTATGTCTGCTACGGTTTGCCAACGTTAGGCGACGGTGTTCACCAGTGTCGAAACGTAGCGTGGCCTGATTGGGCGAAGACCTCAAATATCGTAGCCCTATCAGGCCATGCGGGTTTAAGGGCGTGTAATGCGATAAGTTGTTTGTTGCTCAACAGCTCTGGAGCATCCCATAGTGCTGACGGAACAAGCTAAGCCGTTTTCGCTTTTGAGCCCGAAAAGTCTATCTTAATCACCACACTTCTTTTGAAGAAAACGAAAGATGCATGGCCATCCCCATCTTTAGCCCAAATTCACTCTACCGCTTCATCCAATCCCGAGTTCAGAAACAACGAAATCGTGGGAGCATTGTCATTGGACACGAGTGGTGAAGTCGAACCTGCAAAATGCAATCGGATTTTCTCTGTTGCAGTGTGTTCAGTTGGCAACACTCAGAACTTTGCGGGCATTTTGGTAATTCTTGTAAAGGCTTTGGAGAAAATCACCTGTTTTTTTTCTTTTCCTTGTTAGCCAAGAATTGATGAAAGGATAAGTGGGCCATTTAATCTTTGGCCAAGAATACAAACCTAATCAGTCGACTAAAAAGTACCATATTTTTTGGTCCTGTCATTTATTGCCGTTGGCTTTGTTCAATTTCGTGACTTCAAAAAAAACGCTTTTGCAAGGTTGGTTTAAACTCCAAATGTCGCCAACATGGCCGAGAGTTAAAGCGGACAAAGACATGAGTAATAGGCGACAAAAGTCTCAAGATTGTAGGCAACAGGTGACTCTAGCCCCGCCGAAAGTGCCAAATCAGTTATGGTACTTGGGAACTTGGCTATCCAAATTTTCAGCTTGCGAGACGCGATGCCGCGTTCGCTCATTGTGAGTGCCGATATTGGCCTTTTTTGTATTGCCGCGCGACGAAGACCTCAAAGAACGAGGGTTAGGTTTCTTGATAGGCTCGGGTGCCGGGGTTGTCTGGTCGAAAAACTGGGAGGTAATCACTGAGGTAACAGACTACTTGATAGCGAAAGCGACCAGTCGATGGCGCGGTGCGAAACAGCAATCGTTGTATTCAAGACTACATCGACCCGCCTTTAACACAATGAAAGCCGTTGGCAGTGATCTGACAAATTTCATTGACTGGTGCGAGAGTCGAAAGGTCGACTGGAAAACGATCAGCTACGAGCAACTTCTCCAAGGCTATCAGGAGCAGATGGAAACCGGTAGATGGAACCAAAGGACTAGAGGGCAAAAGCTCGCGGCCGCGACGATCAACCGCCGAATGGCTTATGTTTGTGACTTTCTTACCTACGCGGCAGCCACGGGTAGACGGTTACCATTTGAAGTTGCATGGGTGGATGTGCATCACCGTGGTCAACCAAAAAAAAAGGATCCAAAAGCGAAGTGGGAGCATCCGCCGCAATCCGAGAGAACTGAGGTTGCCAACGTCAACGGAGCTAAAAACTTGGATGCAGGGAGTGCGAGAGGAATTTGGGAATTCGCCAGCTTTAGCATTCAAAACAGCAATTAGATTGGGTCTAAGGCCCGAAGAAACGATCCTATTGCGCGCCGACCAACTGCCAAACGTTCCTACGGATTCTAACAGGCACACCGTAAAAATGACGCTAAAATTCGGAACAAAAGGAGGTAGGCGGCAAGGGGATCGGCAAAAAATGGGCAAGGAGCGGTTGATCAGAGTACCCGTTGATCTTCTGATCGAGCTTCACAACTACAAAAAGACGCGGCGAAAATTGTTACAGAGACGGTTTCGCAAGTTACATCCCAATCAACCCTATCCACCTCAACTATTCCTGACAGAGGCGAAAGGAAAGCCATTCGGTTATAGCTGGTTCTACCGCGTTTGGACTCAATCTAAGCCTCTGCCTTTTGAAGGTTTTTCGCCCCACTTGGCGCGTCATATTTGGGCTTGCTTTACATTACGCTGCAAGCTCAAGGAAGAATTTCAGCTTGCATCTGGATCCGGAGCAGCACGGACGGCCATTTCAAGGTCAACAGCAGAGACACTGATAAGAACATTCATCCAACCACAACTAGGGCATGTGGATGAACGGACTACGGAAATGTACTTAAGCTGGATTATCGATGAAGAAGAGCTTGCTTGGGGTACAGATGTCTGGGTGGACTATCTAAATGAGTAAGTATCTGAAGGCTCATCGTGAAAATGACTCAGAGCCACAGTTCGAACCGGTGAGTGCGAGGCTGTCGTCACGCTCTGCCTGCGGTGATCCCCTGAAATTCAACTACATATTGAACGACGGTCGCTTTGAACAAGTTGACCTCACTAGGTATCGAAACGGTTGTTCGAAGTTGGGAATAATGGGTTTCCCGACGCTCATTATGGAGCTTTTGCCTCAGTTTGAAGATTACCTTTTTCGCCAAAAGAGAACAAAAGGTGGAATTAAGGGTTGGATGCAATCAAGATTTCATCTTCTTTTTAGTTGGCTAACAGCGATGCAACGTGAAGTCGGGCGTTGCCCGGCTTCTGTTCACGAATTTACAAATGAAGATGGGCAACATTTAAAGGACTATCTCCTCTACACAAAAGGCGGGGCGCTCAAGTATAGAAAAAAGAACTTGAGCTGTATCTATTCTCTTTTGTCCACGGCTCGAGGCGACCATCAGAAATTGATGTGGCCCACCATTGAGGTGGGAGATCAACGAAAAATTATATCGGATAAACCGCCTGCTGCTTTCAAGGCAATTTACAATGCCTGCAAGCGCATTCTTGATGAGGGAGAGAAAAAATACCGTCTTGCAAGAAAGTGGCTGGCTACAGGCGAAGACCCCCGAGACATTGAAGGTATACGCGTCATGTATGTAAAAGGCCATCGCGGAGGGTTTGCCAATCCAGCGTGGCGCAACCCAGCTAACTTATGTGTTTTACAGGCAAAGGCGTTTTCCGACAAAGTTCTAGGAACAAGTAAGATCAGAGTTGTAGACGCAAAGAAGCTTCAAAATCATTTGAGCCGCGGAGGTACTTTAAGTACCGGGATTGCGACGAGGGATCTTATGGCGGCACTTGGGCCAACTCAACTCGAGGTTTGTGCTTCAGCCTTGATTGTTTCTATGGAAACGGGCTGGATTGATACTCTCGAAAACATTGATCTCCTTCAAGATTGGCACATATTTCGTCGCGGCTCAAACTATATGAAGCCAGGCAAAACAGACAGTGTAGTGATAAAGGCTGTCCGCCCCAAAACCAATAAACCTCAAATTGCAATCAGTGCTGCCGGTTCGAAGTTTCGGGCATTTCAAGTAATTAAGTCTATGGAGAAACGTTCGGAATTTCTACGCGCTTTAGCCAAAAAGAGACGAGTGATGCTTGAAACTGCAAAACAGACGCAGGAAGTAAAGTCGGAAATTGCTGACATTGATCACATCCTTAGATCTCCCTGGATCTACTACAATCTGAGAAACAGAGGAATAAAGGCTGTCGGGCACGACAGGCTGAGCCATATTATGTCAGCCAACCTGCCAAAAATAAGACAGAGGGCGATATCTGCGTCGGAAAGAAAAGGCTACAGCGAGAGCATAAAGTCAGCGATCAACAAAATAAGTTGGAAAGACTGCCGTGATGCCTTCGCGGCACATCTTTACTCTGCTAGCGCCGGAAACCTGTTCTTAGTCAAAAGGGCTCTCGGGCATGGTTCGATAGATGTAACACGAGGTTACCTTCGGCAAAGGCATTTAATTTGTGAGCATTTTGATGCGGCCCGAAAAGTTATCGACACAGCAGTTGAGGAGATCGATAAGGGACGCGCGCTGGACCCTACAATATTGTTCATGTCCGCAAACTATGATGATTTTGACGCGTCAGACCGTGTTCGCCTCCGTGCATTCAGAACTCGAATGGGCATGGGATGCAAAGACCCCCAAAACCCTCCTCCGCATTTGTCATCGGAAGCTAACACTGGGGCCTATTGTTCGGTACAGCGATGTATTTTGTGTAACCACGGTGTCGTGTTCAAGGAGTCATGGAAGAATCTGGCCGAACGGCATGCAGAACTTGTTTACCTGCGAAAACGGACGCTACCAAATCGATGGCTAACTTCGACATTTTCTTGGGAGTTGGAAGCGCTTGAACTTGTTAGAGATAGATTTCTGGCGTCAGTTGAACCCCGCTTTTCTGAGCATTCCGAACTCAAACTGTCAGAGCTAGAGGCTGGTCGTGCTTTCCTTTTTGACGATCATTCTTTGGTAGGGCGAGTCGATGAATAGTGGAGCACGCAAAAAACTGGTCCAAGACTACTATCGTCTCCTGCCAAGTAAGCCCAACCTTGAGCTTGCTTGGACTATGCCTTGGGAGTCGTTAGCTGACTTTCCTATTTCTCCGGTGTCCGACAATGATCCAGAAAGAAGCTGCATCGTTGACGATGATGTTTGGTGTGTTCCGGTTGAATGGTGCTCGAATAACCGTTCGCACCGGCACCACAGAACTATCGAATTTCAGCGAGCTATACCTCCTGGTTTTTCTCCTGAACACGCCAGTGGATTCATCAGGCGTTTAAAGCGAATTGCTTTGTTGGATCGATTCCAGACGGTTCGATTCAAGGTCAAAACGAGTTCTCCGAACGCGACGGGCACCTGGGTAAAAAATTGTCAGAGATTACTTCGTGCCGCCAGAGATTCTTTGGCGAACTATTGCCGTTGCGCCGAAGGTTCCACTTGCCCTGATGGGCTTACGGTGTTTGCCCACCTCTCTGTCGTGGAAATGCGGAGAATCTCCAGCGACAACATTGCATGGAACAACTCGTGCGTCGCCCGAATGAATGCTCTTTTCTCGGGTGGACTCTTCGATGATTGGCCAGCACCAGATGTTGCAAAGCTAAAAATTACTGCTCGTGAAAACTCACGGGCGAGTGAGTGTTGATTTCCGCTGAGAAGTGACCCGGTAAGCCAGATAATTTTCACTGAGAATTGACCCATGTGAGCACATTGCCCCGACGTTTTCGTTT